>NZ_CALPDH010000004.1:0-253255 GCF_943193215.1 Acetatifactor aquisgranensis
CAGCACTGCGCAGTCAATTGGATAAAGGTTGGAAAAATAATTCGTCATTTGCGTCTCCCTCAATTCGCCGTCCGACAGTGACGGATGAAACCACAAAGAAACTGTACACTGCTTTCAACAGGCGGTTGCGGGAAGAAATGGGTGTCAAGTTCCAGTTGGTGCTTTACCGGGCAACATCCGCTGACTTCATGGGTGTCATCAGCGTGAAGAACAAGGTCATTGATGAAGGTGTCAGTGAAGCAAGCCTTGTGTACTGGGTGACTGGTGCTGAATGTGGTTGTGAGGTCAACAAGTCCTGTCAGAACAAGAAATATGACGGGTCTTTCACGGTTGACACCGACTATAAACAGTCTGAACTGAAACAGGCGATAAAGGACGGTGAATTTGTGCTGCACCGGGTCAATGCTGACATCCGGGTACTTGAAGATATTAACAGCATGGTCACGACAACGGACACTTGCGGGGATGTTTTCAAGGACAACCAGACCATCAGGGTCATTGACCAAATCGGCAATGATATAGCGGTGCTGTTCAATACAAAGTACCTTGGTGTCGTGCCGAATGATGCGTCAGGACGGATTTCACTATGGTCTGATATTGTCAAGTATCATCAGCAGTTGCAGGAAATCCGGGCTATTGAGGATTTCACTGACAAGGATGTGACGGTATCGCAGGGCAACACGAAGAAATCCGTTGTTGTGGGAAATGCTGTTACCGTGGTGAACGCTATGGATAAACTGTATATGACCGTAACAGTGCGATAAGAAGGGGGGTGAAAAATGATGGGAAACAATGTGACCATGCACGCAAAAGACACGATTTCCGCAGCCTTGGCAGAGTGCTTTGTTACAATCGGGTCACGCCGATACAACTTCATGCAGGCGATTGACCTTGAAGCGAAGTTTGAAAAGGTCAAGACGGAAGTCCCGATTCTTGGCAAGCCCGGAAGGGGCAACAAGGCAGCGGGTTGGAAGGGGACGGGTTCAGCAACCTTCCATTACAACACTTCCATATTCCGGCAGATGATGTTGGACTACAAGAACACTGGTGAGGACACCTACTTTGAGATTCAGATTACCAATGAAGACCCCACAAGCAGGGTAGGCAGACAGACCATGATTCTGATTGACTGCAACATTGACGGCGGTATCTTGGCAAAGTTTGATGCCGATGCTGATTATTTGGATGAAGAAATGGACTTCACCTTTGAAGATTTCTCCATGCCTGAATCCTTTGCGAACCTTGACGGGTTCCTGACCAACTAAGCAACGGAAAACCCCTTGTGTGGCTTCATATAAAGCCCATATGAGGGGTTTTTTCAATTCAGTGATAAACAGAAAGGGGACAGATAAAAATGTCAAAATTTAGCCGATTCATGAAAGCGAACAAAATCGCAAAACCCAATGAGAAATACGCACCCACTGCAACCTTGCAGGATGAAAACGGTGAACCGCTGAACTGGGAGTTCAGACCGCTGACATCCAAGGAGAATGAAGCCTTGCGGGATTCCTGCACCATCGAAGTTCAGGTCAAGGGGAAACCCAACCTTTACAGACCGAAGGTGAAAACCGCTGAATACCTTGCAAAGATGATTGTTGCATCTACTGTGTACCCTGACCTGTATGATAAGGAATTGCAGGATTCCTATGGGGTCATGACCCCGGAAGATTTGCTTTATGCACTGGTTGACAATGCCGGGGAATATCAGGACTTCACGGTTTGGATGCAGAAATATCAGGGGTTCAGCAAAAGTCTTGATGACAAGGTGGAAGAAGCAAAAAACTAATTGAGGAAGGGGATGGTGAAGCGAACTATGCTTACTATGCCCTTCACAAGCTGCATATTTTACCTTCTGTATTCCTTGAAATGGAAGAACAGGAAAAAGCCTTTGTCATAGCTGCAATCAAAATCAAGGTGGAGAATGACAAGAAGGAAAAGAAGAAAGCGGAAAGCAAAGCAAAGAAACATTAGAAAGGCGGGTGATAAGGATGTCAGGTATTCAGACCGGGATTGAACTGAATGACCAGTTTAGCGGGATATTGAGCAACATCATCAATTCAGTGAACCTTGCGGTGTCTGCTATGTACGATATGCAGGAGAGCATGAACGCCGATATTGACACAAGCAGCATCGAAGGGGCAAGGGAAGAAATAAACCGTGCAACCGCTGCAATCAATGAAATGAGTGAAGCAATGAACGCAGCACTGAACAATCAGGCTGCACCTGATGCTGCACCCCCGGTTGTGGATGAAAGCGGTGAACCTATCCCTGTACCGCTTGACCCAATACCCCCTGACCCGCTTGTTGAAAACCCTGACCCTGTACCCTTGCCGATTCAGCCAAACGCACCCCCTGAACCCGTTGAAGTCCCTGTCCACTGGGAAACTGACGGTTTGGAAGTGTTCACAAGTACGGGTGTTGACCGTTTCCGGCAGGAAGTGCAGAGTGCAAACAGTATGTTGGAGCAGTTGAGCAGTACACAGGATGCTATTGCAAGACAGGCATACAACACAAACCTGTTCCCGCCTGAATCATTTCAGGATTTGAACAGGTTGGCGGTCAGGGTTGACCATATGCGGGAACGGATTCAGCAGATTGAAAACAACCCCGTGAACCTTGGCACAGACACCGCAAATGCAGAGTTGGAACAGTTGCGGGCACAGTTGAACAGGATGGTTCAGGAACAAAATGAACTGAATGAAGCGATGCAGAACATGGATGTTTCCGCTGCAAATGATGCTTACTTGCGTTTATCCCAGTTGGTCAGCGGAACAGAACGGTACATCAGGGACAATGTTGACGAACAGGGGCGGTTCAATCGGGAGATTGAGGAAGGGACACATCAGGCAAGCGAACTGACCGACACGATAAAGAACGCTGTCTTAGCATATGTCAGTATTCAGAGTATCGGGAACGCCCTGAACATATCTGATGAACTTATGCAGACCATTTCCCGCCTGAACATGATGAACGATGGTGTTCAGAGTACACAGGAACTTGTGAACATGGTCTATGCAGCAGCACAGGATGCCCGTGGTTCATTTTCTGAAATGGCAGATGTGGTTGCCCGGTTCGGAAACAATGCAAAGGATGCGTTTAGCAGTTCGGAAGAAGTTGTTGCCTTTGCTGACTTGGTTCAAAAGCAGATGACTATTGCCGGGGCAAGCACACAAGAAGCATCCAATGCTATGTTGCAGTTGTCACAGGCACTTGGTTCAGGAGTGTTGCGGGGGGATGAACTGAACAGTATCTTTGAACAAGCCCCGAACCTGATTCAGTCCATTGCTGACTATTTGGATGTTCCTATTGGTCAGATTCGTGAAATGGCATCAGAAGGGGAACTTTCAGCGGATGTTGTAAAGGCTGCAATCTTTGCAAGTGCCGATGAAATCAATGCAAAGTTTGAACAGATGCCTATGACTTGGGGGCAGATTTGGCAGTCGATGCAGAATACAGCCCTGATTGCATTTCAGCCTGTACTTCAAAGGCTGAACGACATTGCAAACAGTCAAGCGTTTCAGACTTTCGTGAATGGTGCGATTGAAGCAATGGCAACCCTTGCAAATATCCTATTGAACATTTTTGATTTGGTTGCAACAGTAGGCGGTTTCATAGCTGATAACTGGTCAATCATCAGCCCTATTATTTATGGGGTTATCGGTGCATTGATGACATATGCAGCCTATCTTGGGATTGTAAAGGGTATTGAGTTGGCAACCGCAGCAGCAAGTGCAGTGATGGCAGTTGGGAAAGGATTGGTTGCAGCAGCTACAATGATAGCAACTGGTGCTACTTGGGCACAAACAACCGCACAAATGGGGTTGAACGGTGCAATGTATGCCTGTCCTATAGTGTGGATAATCATGCTTATTATCGCACTGATTGCAATTATTTTTGCAGTATGTAATGCGATTGCAAAACTGACAGGTATCGCAAATTCAGGGTTCGGTGTCATTACTGGCGGGGTCAATGTGGTCATTCAATTTTTCAAGAATTTGGGCTTGACCGTGGCGAACATTGCACTGGGTATTGGTAACGCAATAGCAGCCTTGGCAAGTAACATGATGACCGCTTTCCACAATGCAATATGTTCAGTGCAGTCATGGTTTTACAACCTTCTTTCAACTGCACTGTCAGTCATAGCCGGGATTTGTGAAGCCCTGAACAAGCTGCCTTTTGTCGAATTTGATTATTCCGGCATCACATCGGCAGCAGATGACTATGCAGCCAAGGCAGCAGAAGCAGCCGGGAACAAGGAAGATTACAAGTCAATTTCCGATGCGTTCAATGACGGGTTCAACACGTTTGATGCGTTTCAGGATGGTTGGGCTTCTGATGCGTTCAATGCGGGTGCTGCTTGGGGTGACGGTGTTGCGGATGCAGTCAGCAATTTCAGCCTGTCAGACCTGTTTGGCAGTACGGACATACCAAATGTAGATGACTACACATCAGGGTTCAGCGATGCAATAGCAAGTTCAGGTATGGGTGACAACATCGGCAGCATTGCCGGGGACACTGGTGCAATCAAGGATGCAATGGACATCACGCAGGAAGAATTGAAGTATATGCGGGACATTGCAGAGCAAGAAGCAATCAACAGGTACACAACAGCGGAAATCAAGGTTGATATGTCAGGGATGCAGAACACGGTCAACAGCGGTGACGATATTGACGGGTTTATGACAAAACTGACTGATTCCGTGAATGAAGCGGTTGACAACATGACGGAAGGGGTGCATGAGTAAATGGCAAAAAGCGGATATGATGTATATTTGAAGAACTGCCTGTTGCCCGTCACCCCTGAAAAGATTCAGATAAAAATAAACAACAGCAACAAGACGGTAACACTTATCAATGAAGGTGAAATCAACATCCTGAAAAAAGCGAAGTTGACGGACATCGAATTTGAAGCGGAAATACCCCAAGTAAAACAGCCCTATGCAGTCTACAAGTCAGGCTTCAAAGGGGCGGGGTATTTCTTTGATATTTTTGAGGAACTGAAAACAATCAAGAAACCGTTCCAGTTCATTGTGTGCAGGAGAACCCCCGCAGGGAAGAAGCTGCTGAACACGAACATAAAGGTGTCACTGGAAGATTACAAAATCACAGAGGATGCCAAGAATGGTTTTGACTTCAAAGTGAAGTTCAGTCTGAAACAGTGGCGTGATTATGGCACTAAGACAATAAACATTCAGATTGCAGCATCCAAGCCAAAAGCAAGTGCTGAACCGCAGCGGGAAACGAACAATTCACCCGCCCCGGCTGCTTCACAGACCTATACCGTTGTAAAAGGTGACTGCCTTTGGAACATTGCCAAGAAGTTCTATGGCAACGGTTCAAAATACACGGTCATATATGATGCAAACAGGGGTGTCATCGGTGGCAACCCTAACCTGATATATCCGGGACAGGTGTTGACCATCCCGGCAGCATAAAAGAAAGGGGTGTGTTCAGGTGAATGTTGAACTGCTGATTGGAAATGAGGAAGGAACAAAGGTGTATCAGCCCGCAGTTCAGGAAGGGATTGACTGGTCAACAGAGCGGAAGAACACCCCCGGCAAACTGGTTTTCAAAGTCCTGAAGGATGACATACTGGATTTTTCAGAAGGCAGCCCGGTCAGGATGAAGGTTGACGGTGACAATGTATTCTTTGGTTTCGTGTTCAAGCAGAACCGTTCAAAAGACCAAATAATCACAGTCACCGCCTATGACCAGTTGCGGTATCTGAAAAACAAAGATACCAAGGTGTATGAAGGAAAGACCGCTGCACAGTTCGTTAAAATGATAGCGGATGACTTTTCACTGAATGTCGGGACACTGGAAGATACGGGGTTCGTGATTGAATCAAGGGTTGAAGAAAACACTTCCCTTTTTGAAATGATTGCAAACGCCCTTGACCTGACCCTGACCAACACCGGGGAAATGTATGTCTTATTTGACGATTTTGGGAAACTGACCCTGAAAAGCCTGTCATCAATGTATGTGGGTGTTCCGGGGGCATACCTGATGATTGACGAAGAAACAGGTGAAAACTTTGACTATACTTCATCAATAGATGATTCAACATATAACAAAATCAAACTGACCTATGACAATGAAGATACTGGTTACAGGGAAGTTTACATTGCACAGGATTCATCCAACATCAACAAGTGGGGAATCCTGCAATACTTTGACACGTTACAGAAGGGCGAGAACGGACAGGCAAAAGCGGATGCACTGTTGAAACTGTACAACAAAAAGACCCGCAACCTGAAAATCACGAACGCCCTTGGTGACAACAGGGTCAGGGCGGGTTCAATGGTGGTAATCAACCTTGACCTTGGGGACATAAAACTGAAAAACTGGATGCTTGTGGAAAAATGCAAGCATACCTACAAGGAAGGTGAGCATTGGATGGATTTGACACTTAGAGGGGGTGATTTTGTTGGCTGATGCAAATGAACTTGTTGAAACACTGAAAAGGGCAGCAGTAGAAGCTATGGAAGCGAAAAAGCCCGTCAATGTGTACTTTGGGGAAGTGGTGAGTGCTGCACCCCTGAAAATCAATGTTGAACAGAAGATGGAGCTTGGTGAGAAGCAGTTGATTCTTTCAAGGAATGTGACGAACTTCAAGACATCCATCAGTGCGGGAAACATCAAGAATTATTACTACACGGGTTCAACAGAGGATTCAGGGACAGCCCCCGTTTCCCCTTCACACGTTCACGCTGTCGGAAAGATAGAAGTCACCGTTCACAATGGCTTGGTTGTCGGTGATGAAGTCATCCTGATAAGGCAGCAGGGAGGGCAGAAATTCATTGTACTGGACAGGATTGGGTCATGATACCATCAACAGTCGGATTCTTAGCACAGGATTTTGAAATTGAGGAACAACCAAGCCTGACTCACAAAATGGATTTGAACGGTGATTCTGTCCGGGGGTTTGTCGATGAACAAGAAGCGATGAAGCAAGCCATATTCAGGATTCTGAACACTGAACGGTATCAGTATATCATTTATCCTTGGTGGTATGGGATTGAAACCATTGACCTGTACGGTGAACCAGTCACCTATGTGTGCCCGGAACTGGAACGCAGAATCACAGAAGCCCTGCTGATTGATACAAGAATCAACAGCGTTACTGATTTTGAATTTGACCTTGAAGTGAAAGGCGTGGTTCATGCCATATTCACGGTAAACACCATATACGGTGAAATAAAAGCGGATAAGGGGGTGAATATCTAAATGTATGAGAATGAAACCTATGAAGTCATCCTTGAACGGATGCTGAACCGGGTATCTGACAAACTGGACAAAAGACCCAGTTCAGTCATCTATGACACGCACAGTTCAACAGCCATTGAACTTCAAATACTGTACATTGAACTGGAATACCTGATAAAAAATTCATACGGTGACACCGCTGCAAGGGAATTTCTGATAATGCTTGCAAAAGACCGGGGGCTTTCACCTGATACTGCATCAAAGGCAGTCTTACAGGGTGAGTTCACCCCGGCAAATATTGATGTCACTGGCAAGCGTTTCAACATCGGTGATATTAACTATGTGGTGTTGAAGCAGATTCAGCCGGGACAGTATGAAGTCCAGTGTGAAACAGCCGGAGTGATTGGCAACCAGTACCTTGGTGATATGATACCGATGGACTACATTGATGGGTTGCAGACTGCACAGCTTACAAAGATACTGATACCGGGTGAGGATGACGAAGATACAGAAGTGTTCCGGCAGCGGTATTTTGACAGCTTCAATGAACAGTCCTTTGCCGGAAACCGGGCAGCGTACCTTGAAACGGTCAGGAAGATTGACGGTGTGGGTGATTTGAAGGTCACAAGGGTATGGAATGGGGACATACGCCCCGCCGAAATGATACCCAGTGCAAAAGTCACCGCATGGTTCAATTCAGTGGTTGGCGGGTTGGATGCAGAGGTTGCAGCATGGCTTTCTGCTGTTTATATGGCTTCATATGAGAAGAAATTGACGGTTGGCGGTACTGTACTGATAACGGTTGTAAATTCCTTGGATTTTGGAGAAGCAACGGATGTATTGCTGAACAAGATTCAGACCGAACTTGACCCCGTGGAAAATGCAGGGGAAGGTGCAGGGCTTGCCCCAATCGGTCATGTGGTCAACGTGAAAAGTGCTGACCCGGTTCAGGCATTTATAACAACAAGCGTGACCTTCAATGAAGGTTATAATTGGACGAACACCAACACACTGATAAGAGAAGCGATTGATTCCTACCTGTTGGAGTTAAGGAAGGAATGGGCTGACAATTCAAATATTGTGGTCAGGGTCAGTCAGATTGAAACAAGGATTCTTGGGGTGAATGGGGTACTTGATGTGACCAATACGAAAATCAACGGTTCAGTCAACAACCTGACCTTGACCAAGTATCAGATTCCAGTGTTAGGGGGTGTTTCTGCATGATTAGGGAAGTTGACCTTGTTTCATATCTACCGCCATTCATGCAGACCTACAAAGAACCCGTTGCAGCCCTTGAAGCGGAAAACCCTGAATTTCAGATTGTTTGGAAAGCAACGGACAAGGTGCTGAAAAACCGCTTCATTTCAACTGCTGATGAATACGGTATATCAAGGTTTGAAAAGCTGCTTGGAATCCATCCGACTGATGATGACACCCTTGAAAGTAGGCGTTCAAGGGTTCAAAGCAAGTGGTTCAACAAACTTCCCTATACCTTGCGGGTCTTGCTCCAAAAGCTGACGGTCTTGTGTGGTGACACGGATTTCACGCTGAACCACAATTTCACTGTTGGGTACACCCTGACACTGGAAACTGACCTTGAACTGTATGGACAGGTGGAAGAACTGGAATTTATCATCAACACAATGATTCCTGAAAATATTGTTGTAGATTCAAAGAACAGCATCCCTTGCAATATAAAGGGTGCTGTTCTTTTTGGTGGCGGTATCTGCTTTATAAACAGCTTTGCCATTACCAATGATTTCAGGGAAGTGTTCGGAATTGACGGTGAAGCAGCGTTTGGCGGTGGGATTGTTCAAACCGATTTGCTGACCATCACGAATGACAGCCGGGAAACCGTTGCCATTCAGGGAAATGCAACCTTGGTGGTAATGTCACAGAAACCGCAATGGTGACTGTTTCACAGGATTTTAGTGAAGTTGTCAGGATAGGCGGTGATGCAAATGCTGCATCCGGGATTGTCCATGTGGATTTCATTGAAATAAAAACAACTTAGAAAGGAATGGAAAGAAATGGCACAATATTCAAGATTGGTCATCACTAATGACGGTCAGGCACTTATGGCAAAGATGATTGCCGGGTCAGGGAACATTGATTTCACAAAAATGTGTTCTTCCAGTACCCAGTATCAGGAAAATCAGTTACAGGACTTGACCGCAATCAGCGACATCAAACAGACAACCCTTGTTTCGAAGGTGTCCCGCACAAACAATGTCGCAATCAAGGTTGAAGCAGCATTTTCCAATGCTGATATCACAACCGGGTACTATATGCGAACACTGGGATTATATGCGGTTGACCCGGACAAGGGGGAAATACTCTATGCAGCGTGTATTGAAACCACAAATAACTGCTATATGCCCCCATATAATGGTGTTACCGTGTCGGCAGCATACATTCAGGTGTATACCACAGTAGGCAATGCTGAAAGCGTGTCCTTGGAAGTCAATCCGGGGGCATATGCAACCATCGGTGACATTCAGGCATTAGAAGCAGAGATTGCAGACCTGAAAGCCTTTGTTGGTTACACTGACGGGGATATTTATGGCGTGGAAGTGGATTTTGACAATAAGAAGTTCACCCGCCTTGCCGGGGCTGCAAACAGGACACCGGGGGAAGGGGTTGACAACATCCTTTGTTTCGGTGGGCGTAAACGCTGCAACTTGACGAATGATGGAAGGGTTGCAGCCTATTATGGTGAAGCAGGGTTTTCCACAACCGGGAAACTGACACAGGCAATAGACCGCAACCCGGCAGGGACAACAACCCCTGACCCCAACTTGCAGTTCACAGCCGGGACTATTGTTCAGGTCATGGTTGAACAGCCGAAGTTCTATTACAAGGTTGTTCCCTTGAAGATTGAAAAGAAGCGTAAAGGCGGTATCACAAGGAAGGTCAGGTATTATGTATCTGACACGCCAAAGGCAGGGTTCAAGCTGCATCCGGCTTTCATCGAGAATGGCAGGGAAAATGAAAAGATTTACCTTGCAGCCTTTGAGGGGTCACTGTATGACAGCAGTGCCGGGGCGTATATCTTGGATGATTCACAGGTTGCTGACTTTGCCAATGACATCCTTTGCAGCATCGCAAACGCAAAGCCGATGTCAGGCTTGACCCAAAACGCAACAAGGGCAAATGTCAGGAAACTGGCAGAAAAGCGTGGTTCAGGTTGGGAACAGTCCTATGCTGCAACTGTTTGTGCTTCACAGATGCTTATGCTGATTGAATACGCAAGTTTCAATATGCAGTCCTGCATTGGTGACGGTGCAACCCACAAGACGGATGACGGTAGTTCAAACATGGCTGAACCTACTGGCGTGACGGTGAACCTTGGCAACGCATCCGGGACAGCTTCAAATGCCAACGGTATTCAGTTCGTTACATACCGGGGTGAGGAAAACTTTTGGGGCAACATTTGGACTTGGGTTGATGGTCTGAATGAAAATATGGATGCCACAACCCATGAAGGGACAATCTACATCGCAGACCATGCCTTTACTGATGACACTGGTTCAGGGGCATATGAAGATGCAGGAATCATTGCAGTGTTCGGGAACGGTTATGTGTCGGCTTTCTGCTATTCAGAAAAATATGATTGGTTGTTCATACCGGGTGAACTGCTTGGCAACACCGCCCTTCCTGTTGGTGACTATCATTGGAATGGAAACACAGGTTGGAGAGTCGCTTTATTGGGTGCTGGTTGGGATGGTGGCTGGTATGCCGGTGCTCTCTGTTGGAGTCTGGATGGTGCTTCTTCTCATCGTGGTCGGTCTGTCGGCGGGCGGTTGGTGTATGTACCGAGTAAGAAAGCAGCGTAACCAGTAAACAACAACTTTTTAGGTAATCAGGATGCTATACAGATGACGATTTCAGCCAAAACAGAAAAGCATAAAACCAAGTCACTAAATTAGGTGCTAATTGGAATAATGGCTTGAATACCAGTGCTTTCTATTGGAATCTGAATAATGCTTCTTCTAATCGTAATCGGAATATCAGCAGGCAGTTAGTAAATGCACTAAAAACACCCGCCTGAAATATGGCGGGTGTTCTTATAAATCACAATGTACTGAAACCTGATTACCGTGCCACTTGGCAAAACACCAAAATTTATCTGACCGTATTAGTAGACCGTACCCAGTGCGGATTGAAAGTTCGGTTTAGTGCATACAAAGAAGGAAAACTTGTGAAACGCTATGGGTATCTTTATGAAAAAATATGTTCAATGGATAACCTTTACCTTGCATTTCAAAACGCCAAGAAGGGAAAAGGATGGTATGCAGAAGTAAAGCTGATTGAGAAAAGACCATATTACTACTTAGCAGCGTTACAATGGAAACTGGAAAACCATTTATACAAAACTTCTGAATATGCCATGTTCACCAAGAAAGACGGGAAGAAGGAAAGGGAAATATACAAACTTCCATTCTTTCCTGACAGGATTGCACAGTGGGCGGTGTTGCAGGTCATTGAACCGCAGTTATTGGCGTACTTCACGGATGACACCTATTCAGCAATACCGAACAAAGGGATTCATGCAGCGTTCAAAAAGTTAAGGAAAGCAGTGGACACAGTGCCGGAAGAAATGACCTACTGCCTGAAAATAGACTGCAAGAAATTTTACCCTTCCATTGACCATGAAACGCTGAAACAGAAGTTCAGACGGAAATACAAAGACCCTGAACTGCTTGAACTGATAGATGAAATCATTGACAGCATCAGCACTTGTCCGGCAACAGAAGAAAACATTGCATTTTATGAATCCTTTGGGAAGAAAGTCAACATCATTGAAACGAATGGGAAAAAGTTCATTGAAGGTGTCGGCATCCCAATAGGGAACTACTTTTCACAGTATGACGGTAATTTCTTCCTGACAGAGTTTGACCACTGGATAAAAGAGGTAAAGCACATAAAGCATTATTACCGTTACATGGATGACATTTGTATTTTTGCAAAGACCAAAGGGGAACTGCACCAGTTATTGTAGGAGATAAACGAGTATTTCAGGATAAATTTGAAATTAAGGGTGAAAGGCAACTATCAAATATTCCCTTCCTTTGTCCGGGGAATTGATTTTGTCGGTTACAGGGTTTTTCTGAATTATACACTGCTTAGAAAATCCACTTGCCGGGAATTTGAACGGAAGATGACCGCAATCAGGAAGAAGGTTGAAAGCGGGAATGAAATGAACTATTCAGAATGGTGTTCAATCAATTCATACAAAGGTTGGCTGAAACATTGTGACAGTTACCGATTAGCTGAAAAATATATTGTACCTATTCAGCCATATGCTGATAGATATTATAAAGACCACATCAAAAAGAAAGGCGGTAAAAAGAAGAATGAAACAGTATCAGAAAGTAAGAAGTGTTCAGCAGCCTGAACCAAAGGTTATTGATGACTTTTCGGTTTGGGTTGCGGAAAACATCAGCCCGGTATCTGAACCGGGGACGGATGAACAGCCGGGGTTTGAAGGTTATGAATATGACCTGACCCAGTACACCAAGGATGAATACATTCAGTCGATTGACGAAAAGAACGCATCCTTAGAAGCTGAAATCACAAGTACCCAGTTGGCGTTGTGTGATGTGTATGAAATGTTAGGTTAAGGAAGGGGTGAATGAAAATGGCAGAAGTATATGCAAACCTGATTATTAAGGGAAAAAAGACCATTAGCGAAGTTCCTGAAAAACTGGTGGACGATGTGAAAGCGGTCTTGTCAGAAAAAGGTTTCCCGGAACTTGCGGAAGGTGATGACTGATGCTGCATCAGCTTATCATAAAAATTCTATTCAGAAAGGATGTGAAGGAAATGGCAGTAATCTATGCAACGCTGATTGTGAAGGGCAAGAAGTCCTTTGCAGATGTGCCGGAAAAAATCAGGGAACAGGTCAAGGGAATCCTGATTGACCTTGATTGCCCGGAACTGGCAGAGTAGACAGGGAAATGTTCACGCAACTGAAAAAACACGCTATATGACCGTTATATGAAGTCATGTGGCGTGTTTTTTCTATCCAAAACAACACAGAAGGAAGGTAAACAGAATGAAGCAGAAAATTTGTGTAGGAATGGGTGCTGTTGGTTCAGCAGTGGCAACTTTACTTGGCGGGTGGGATGCAGGACTTGCAACCCTTCTGATTTTCATGAGTCTTGACTATGTTTCAGGCTTGGTTGTGGCGGGCGTGTTCCACACAAGCACCAAGACGGACACCGGGGCACTTGAAAGCAAAGCAGGATGGAAAGGGTTATGCAGAAAGGTCATGACCCTGTTCTTTGTACTGGTGGCACACCGCCTTGATTTGGTCATCGGCACAAGTTACATCCGGGATGCAGTAATCATTGCATTTATTGCCAATGAAACAATTTCCCTTGTGGAAAATGCGGGTCTGATGGGCGTACCACTCCCGGCAGTAATTATCAAGGCGGTTGACATTTTGCAGAAAAAGACAGGAAGTGAAGGTGAAGATAAAAATGAGTAATTCCAGTTTAGTGACCTATACCAACATATCCGGCAACAAGACCAGTCCAAGAAACCATGTGATTGACACCATCACAATTCACTGCATTGTTGGTCAGTGGACTGCAAAACAGGGATGTGACTATTTTGCCACAACGGACAGGAAATGTTCGGCAAACTATGTTGTGGGGAAGGATGGTTCAATCGGTCTTTCGGTGGATGAAGCTGACAGAAGTTGGTGCAGTTCCAACGCTGACAATGACAACAGGGCGGTGACAATCGAAGTCGCAAGTGATACAACAGACCCTTATGCGGTGACGGATGTTGCATACAATGCACTGGTTCAGTTGGTTGCTGACATTTGCAAGCGTAACGGAATCAAGGAATTGAAGTGGAAAGCTGATAAATCCTTGATTGGTCAGGTTGACAAGCAGAACATGACAGTTCATAGGTGGTTTGCTGCAAAGGCTTGTCCGGGTGAATACCTGTATAGCAGACATGGGGACATTGCTGCAAAGGTCAATGCAATCCTTGGGGCATCCGCTGAACCTGTTGCATCAGGATTTCAGGCAACCGCCCTGAAAGGCATGGGTGAAGCTGACATCATTGCAAAGGTTGGTGCATTGTTCACTGCCGACCAAAGGGAAAACGGCGTTCTTGCATCGGTTTCCCTTGCACAGTTCATTTTGGAATCTGCCTATGGCAAGTCTGAACTGGCACAGAACGCCAACAACTGCTTTGGTATGAAGTGCAGCCTGTCCGGGAACACATGGGGCGGTTCAGCGTGGGACGGTGCAAGCAAATACGCCAAGAATACACAGGAATATGTCAATGGTCAGTATGTGACTGTTACCGCAGAGTTCAGGAAGTATCAGAATGTGGAACAGTCCATTGCTGACCATTCTGCATATCTGCTTGGTGCTATGAATGGCAGCAAGAAACGCTATGACGGTTTGCAGGGCTGCACCGATTACAGGAAAGCGGTGCAAATCATCAAAGATGGCGGTTATGCAACCGCACCTGACTATGTTGGGAATATCTGCAACATCATTGAAAAGTGGAATCTGACCCAGTATGATGTGGATGCTGCGGTTGACTGTACCACTGGAAACAGCATAGGTTTCCCGTCTTGTCCTTTTACGGTTCAGGTCATTGTGGATGACCTGAATTATAGGGCAAATCCTGAAATGGGTGATAACATCAAGGGACAGACCGGGAAAGGCGTGTTCACAATCGTTGAAGTCAGGAACGGTTGGGGCAAGTTGAAAAGTGGTGTTGGTTGGATTTACCTTGAAAACCCTGACTACTGCATCATTCAGGGGAACGCACAGGCAACCGCACCCGCAGCCTTTGAACCCTATACCATCCGGGTGAAGGTTGCTGACCTGAACATCAGGACGGATGCAACCATTGATGCACAGTCTGTTGGGTACGCTGGAAAGGGGACTTTCACCATCGTGGAAGAAAAGACCGGGAAGGTGAACAAGAATGGTGCTGTTGGTCTTTGGGGCAAGCTGAAATCGGGTGCAGGGTATGTCTGCCTTGCGTTTGATGCCTACACCGAAAAGGTGTAACGGTGTGTTTCTAATTTGTTACTAATTGACAGCGTTTTGCACCATCTGACACAATCTTGAATCCTGAACTTTTCAGCAGATTCGAGGGTTTAGCGGGTTGTATTTACTCATAAATTTATGGTACAATGAAGCAAAGGAAATGGATATCATACCCATTGCTGATATGACTGCGTTTTACAGGAAATAATTTAGGAGGAGACAGGATATGAAAATCGAATCACTGAAAATACGCAATTATAAGGTGTTTCGAAATGTTGAAATCAGAGATATTCCTAATCTGGCTGTATTTTTAGGCAAAAACGGAACAGGCAAGAGCACCTTTTTTGATATATTCGGATTTCTTCATGATTGCTTAAACAGTAATGTAAGAACTGCCCTAATGAAAAGAGGTGGATATAAGGAAGTAGTATCCCGGGAACAGACAGGAGATATTGAATTTGCCGTTCAATTTCGTCCGGCTGATGGTGAACCGTTGATTACATACGAGATTTCTATCGGCTTAGACGAAACGGGCAGAGCTGTTGTGAAAAAAGAAACCCTGCGCCTGAGAAGGGGACAGAAAGGATCCCCCTGGAAAGTATTGGATTTCCCAATGGGTGAGGGTATTGCGGCCAAAGGAAAACTAAGCAGCTACGAAGATGTAAGCCTGGCCACAAGGGAACGGCAAAAACTTGATTCTCCAGATATTCTGGCCATCAAGGGGTTAGGGCAGTTTAAGGAATTCGAGGCAGTGGCCACATTCAGAAAATTAATTGAAGACTGGTATGTGTCCGATTTCAGGATAGATGCGGCAAGAGACCGCCAGGAAATCGAGTATAGTGAACATCTGACGAAGAGCGGAGATAATCTGTCCTCAGTAACGAAATTTCTTTATGACAATCATCCTGATGTTTTTAGTGATATCATAGAAAAGATGAAACAAAGAGTACCTGGAGTGGAATACGTGGAGGCCCAGGAGACCCAGGACGGTTACATTGTGCTTCGTTTTCAGGATGGCACATTTAAGAATCCTTTTTCTTCAAAGTATGTGTCAGATGGTACCATAAAAATGTTCACATACCTTGTGCTTTTGCATGATCCGACACAACATGCGCTTTTATGTGTGGAGGAGCCGGAAAACCAGAATACATCGCCAAGATACCATGATTCATCTCATATACTTCATCACAAAGCAGTTCGATGTCATCTTTATTATGGCTGGCCAAAAGTATCAATTTGCCCCTCTCTTTTTGCTCTAAGAAAAATTTTCTCATTTCCGCAACCCCTTCCCTGTCGAGGCCATTCATCGGTTCATCTAAAATCAGAATCGCCTGGTCTTCCATTGTGGCCTGGGCGATCGCCAGCCGCTGGCGCATTCCCAGCGAATAATGGCACACTTTTTTCCTGGACTGCGGGTCAAGCCCGACTTTCAGCATGATGGAATGAATCACCGCCGGATCTTTTTTATGGGTGATGCGGTATAGATATTCCAGATTACGGTATCCTGACAGATTGCGGATATAGCCGGGCTCTTCAATGATGATTCCCGCATGTTCAAGCATATCCATCTCCTTTCCCATCACTCTTCCATTTACGGATATTTCCCCTGAATCCACATGAAGAAAACCGCAGATACATTTGAACAAAACGGTTTTTCCGGAGCCGTTATAGCCAATGATTCCATATATCTTTCCGCTTCTGCAGGTGATATTTATGTCATTCAGTACAGGAATACCCTTAAATGACTTGCTTACATTTTTCACCTCAATCACAAACTGTTCCACTCAGGCACCTCCCTACTCTTCTTTGTACCATTGAAATTCCATCTTCTTTATCTTTATCAATATCAGGACAGCACATACTGCAATCCCGGCCGCCAACACCATCAGCATATAAAGAACCGGCGGCTGGATAAAACTGTCATGTAATTTCACGCCGATTTGTGTTACCCTCATCCAGTTTACCGGGACAAACATCGCCATCTTCTCTCTTAACAGCGGATGGATATTCTCGACCAGGTAGATCATGAGTACCATGACAAATGCCGCCGTAACCGCTACACTCCTGTTGATATAGATGCTGACAGCAAACATAAAAAGGCCAATAAAACCGATTCCCAAAGTACCGGTGATAACCGTCAAAGCAATCAGTTCCAACGGCGAAAACATCTGCATGGTTTCATAGGAAAAGGCAAACAGAAACCGGTATTCTTCCGGACTGCCTGTCAATGCCAGTGTATGATACAGTTTCCCCCAATCCAGGGTAAGCTCACATGACCCGCTTAATAAGACCATGCTGAAAAATACATTTGCAGCCATTATCAAAAACGACTGCGCAAGGATCGCGCTGACCTGGCATGCCGCCCATCTGCGCCTGCCGGTACGGATGACCTGATACATATTTTTATACTGCATAAATGGGACATCTGAAAAACAGTAAATTATCCCGATCATAAATAATAGCAGATAGAAAATATTTGACAGGATAAATGGGAATGCCCACGGTGCAGCCGCGTATCCCATATCTCTTGAAAACGCCGCCACGGGCCTCATATACAGATGCAGCATAAAACCCTGCAAAACTGCCACTACATAAGTCCTGGAGCTGAACACCCTTTCTGTAAACATCTGATGGAAAGACCGAAAATACCCCGTCATGCTCATATCCTCCTTTTTGACTGCAACATGCCTGCAAAGCCAAGGAGCAGCCATGCCGCTGCCCCCAGCAGAAACGCCCATGCGAGCATTTTCCAATCGCTGTTCCAAATATTATGCCTTGCGTCAAAGACCACGCGCGGGTCAAGCGCTGCTATTTTCCGAAAGCTGTCTGCGCCGAATTCGATCAATATCTGGTAAAGCAAAACAGGTACGGAAAATACCAGCAGTTTATTCGGCCAGAAAAGTGAAAAAAACGCTGCCGCCATTGAGAGGATCCCCGCAAAAATCCCCCACTGCATCCCATAGAACCAAAACCACAGCAAATACTGCCCATGGTCTAAAAAAGAACGGTATCCTCCAAACATCGATATGTATTCCGCCATACCCTCATCCACCCACGGCAGCCCCAGGGAACACAGCATGGAAAAACAGGTTATGCCGATTCCCATTGTCAGCATGGAAGAAATGAAAATGACGAGCATTTTGGAAAAAACGTACTTTCCCAGGCTCCCGCGAACCACCAGATACTTTGCGTAGTTATATTCCAGATCATCCGTAAACGCAGCCGCATATGGAATTGACGCCAGGGAAAAAGCGACCAGAAACCCCGCATCGTAAGATGACAGCAACACAGATGACAAAACGGAGCCGCCCATATTTCCCATTCCGTCATTTGCCGATAAAAATAGAATCAATACGATTCCCATAACAGAAAAGTATAGCTCCTTTTTATGGAACAGGCGGCTGATTTCTGTCTGGAAATATCTCTTCCGCTTCTTCACTAAAAAAACACCTCCGTACCATCTGCCGCATCGACAAACATGTACTGCGTATATTCATATTCTTTGCCGGTATCGCTGTCCACCCCTGATTCCGTGACTTCAAACAGCCATACAATCTTTATGTCATAAGTGCTGTCTGTCTGTTTTACCGGCATTTTGTACAGTTCTGCCCGCTTGGCTGTATATGAGGCCCCTATGACATCCCCGTATTTTTTCGATACGGTTTCAGCGATTGTGCCAAAATCCAATAAGCTTACAGTCTCTCCCGGTTCGGAAAAGGAATACAGCCGTGAAACTTCCAGCCTTTCTATCCCATCCGCAGAATATAACACCTGAATCGGCCTGTTGCTTTCCCCGTCTTCCGGAAAGTCCTGGCTCCCAAAGTATACAGGAAGCCCTTCATGCTGCTGAACTGCCGTAAAGAAATAGCAGTCATTTTCCGCTCCCCATGAAAGAGTATCCGCGCCTAATTCCTGGCCTGACTTATCAAATGCCCTGTATTCCTTTTCCATGGTCTCATGATCCAATGCATAATAGTCATAGGCAGTCTCTTCCAGCTGATATCCTGCCCCATTGATGTTTTTGAGGACAGTATCAAATATCGTCCGGGGATCCCCTATTTCCATTACGGCATCTTTTGAATACTTGTCTGCATTGTAATCATTATCCAGACGGAAGGCCCCATATACTTTCTCGAATACCGGGGTACTGTAGACCAGAACCGTACTCGCACGCAAAAAGGCGCCATCCTCATAGTTGGCAGTATAGCTGGGATATTCAATCCCATCCTCGCCTGAGCCGGTTTCATTCTTCTCCTCCGTGACAGTCTTCCCTTCGGAGAAGATTGCTTTTGCTTTTCCGATATCCGGCTGTTGGAGCGTTGCCGTTACTTGATGCAGATTCCCAAGTTCTGCCTCTTCTGATATCTGAATCACCGTATCGAAAGTGACTCCATTTACAGTCTCCTGAAATTTTTCCGGAAAATCCTGTTTGCCTGCAGCGCTTCCTGTATTTCCTGGTTCTGTTCCGTTCTCGGTATTCCGGGTATCCTCCGATTTGCTCTCATTCCCGGCATCGGTTTTTGGCTGTTCCTTTGCGCATCCCATACATCCCACACACGCCAGGAGCATAATAGCAATCATGTTTTTCCTTACTTTCATAATACTGAAATCTCCTTTTTTATTTTATTTTTCTTGAAGATTATATAATAATGCGGCACAGATTTGCCCGTCTTGTCCGTGAACCTTTCGTTTTATGTCCGCGAACAAAAAAGCCGCCCGGACAAGGCGGCTCCTCTCATTCGATTCTGGCGTTATGTAGTATGCATCAGAAGAACAGTATTGCTGTTATTCTTAATTCTGTTCCGCTGAAGTTATACTGCATTGTTCCGTTATACTTTTCCACAATGCTTTTTACGCTCTGCATCCCCCATCCATGCCTTGTCCGGTCAGCCTTGTCGGTAATCCATCTGCCGGTTTTGGGGTCGATTTGGGGCTGTCGGGAAGTCGTATTGGAAACCTGGATCAAGATGAACTGATGCACACAGTGTATTTTCAGACAGATTACTGCATTGTCCGTATTTCTGCTTCCCTCTATTGCATTGTCCAGCAGATTCCCCAAAACCGTACATACATCACTGGGCTGTATGCCTGTATTTACCGGGAATTCCGCATCGATATCTGTTTTCATTCCCAGCTGCTCTGCCTTTTGCTTTTTGCAGCTGATGATTACATCAATAATATCATTTCCCGTAAATCTTTTTTGGACCATTTCTTTCATGGGTTCGCCGATCTGGCTGATATACTCTTTTGCCTCGTCCAGACGTTTTGAGACAAGCAGCTGATACAGGATATCTAAATGATTATTCAGGTCATGGTACAGCCTTGCGTTGCTCTCATATAAATGACTTACAGCCTGATAGTTTTCCTGCAATAATTCGTTCTGTATCTTCGCTATCCTGCTCTGCATTTTCTCGTTCTGGCTTTCCAGATATTTGTAACCCACATATATTCCCAGACTGCAGAGGAGCACCAACAGCCCGAATATAATGGATATCTCCACAGAAAAACTGCTCTGCGCCGGTTTCCTGTAATATAAAAAGAGCAGAAACGCAATCAGGGATATCAGCAATACCCTCTTTTCATGCTCACTCCGGATAAGCGGAATGATCAGTTTTCTCAAAGAAACCACAAAAACAATCATTACGGACTTTGCCCAAACCACCAGTCCTATTCTCTGTAAGGAGAATGTCATGATCGTATCGCCGTTTATATTGAAGTGGTTTCCGACAGACAAATACAGATTTGATGCCAGCATATCTGTGGAGCAGAAACACAAGGTATAAAGCACTGTAAGTGACAAAAGCTTTATGTAGCTGACGCGATAAAGCGCCATTGCTGACACACTGCCAAAAAGCATCCAGAAAAAGAGCGTGAATGAGGAATAAAGGACGATATTGTTTAGTCCCAATATCACAACAGCCAGGATGACGGATAAGATGTAGTCCCAGTATATCCTTACGTTTTTCCGCTCCTCCCTGAAAGTTTTGCCTGCCAGCCAGTAAAAAAGCCCGACTTCTGTCAGACAGGCGATCCATTCAATGAACTCAGATAAGAATATCATATGTGCTCGCTCCAATATATTGCCATCCGTACTTTTAGTTCTTCCAGCCTGGGGCGGCTGGCATGAATGCGCACCCCATTGCTCAGCAAAACCTCTTCTTTCTGAATGCTTTTAATCTGAGCGATATTCACGATGCTGCCCCGTTCCACGAAAACGAAATCCTTTGAATTAAGTTCTTTATGTACATCAGAAAGGCTCTTTCTCACGCTTTTCACACTGCTGTCCGTACAGATGATCATGGCGTTTTTGCCGTCTTTCTGGATATACACAATCTGCTTCAGCAGAATCTTCTCAATCCTTGCCGCAGTCTGTATCAGATAACTCTTATCCGCCTGGGACTGTACCCTTTTTATAGCGATCTCCAAAGCGCCCGGCAGCTTTTCATCCAGACAGCTTTTGGGAATGTACCTGAACACTTCCAGTTCATATGCATCGATTGCATATTTTAAGTAGGCAGTCACAAAAATCAGAATGGCATCCGGCAGACAGCCCCTTATTTCTTTCGCAAGTTTCATGCCGTCTGTATCGGGCATCTCAATATCGCTCAATATGATGTCAAAATACTTTCCCTCCTGAAGATCGTATTTTAACAAGTCGCTACGGCCATATGCTTCCAGCTCCGCTAAAATATTATTTTCTTTTAAGTATATCTGCACCTTATCCCTTATGGCTGCAAGCTGAGAAGCCTCATCTTCGCATATCGCTATATAGAGCATTTTTATCCACCTCTACTCTATTTTTTATCTATAATACACCATTCTGTAACTTTTATCATCTCTTTCGGAAAAATTTACAGACTTAGGTATCTGTTGTATTTTCGGCAGGGAAAAGGGATTCTAAGGAACACCAGGTTTTTTTAAAAAAAAGGCGAATACTTCTATGATACAACGGCTTTGCAAAAAACATTCCCAAAAGCTGATATAAATATGATATAATGCGAAAAGCGAAAGATGCGGGGCGAAGTGTGACGAAAGTCATGATGCCGCAGGCAAAAGGAACCACTACAAGGAGGAAAAGCATGTTTGCAAGAAAATTACAGCCTAGTGAATACTGGCGGGCGGGCCTCAACATGGCCGTGGCCTTTGAGGGCCCTTTCGAGTACGGAAAGGAACTGGAAAAATCAAAAACCGCAGAGGCGGATCCCCTGGAGGATTACTACGGGGCGTTCTCCGGCGAGGAGGAGCCGCCGGTGGCCTCTGTCATCATGAATAAGAAGCAGGTGCGCTTCGACGGCCATATCGTCAAAATGGGCGGCGTAGGCGGCGTGGCCACGCTCCCGGCCCATCGCCGGGGCGGAGCAGTCCGGGCCTGCATGGAACTGTCCCTGCGGGATCTGTATCAGGAGGGGTATGCCCTGTCCCATCTGTATCCTTTCAGCACCGCCTATTACAGGCAATATGGCTTTGCGCCTGCGGGCAAGACCCTGCGCTGGAGGGTGAAGCTCCAGGATCTGAAGCGCCTGCCGAATGCGGGCGGCACGGTGCGCCAGCTGCTGCCCGGCGATGATTTGAGCGTGTTGACAGAGCTTTACGGCAAAGCCTGCGGGGACATCAATTTTTCCTGCCTGCGGGAAACTTTCGACAAGAATCTTGAGGGGGACAAGCCTCTTGGCGAAAAGCGCTGGATGTTCCTCTGGTCGGATGACGATGGCGTTCCGGGAGGATTCCTCGTCGGCAGCAGAGTAAAGGATACGCTCCACTGCGTGACAGAGTTTTCCTGCAGGGACGGCCTCATTTTCACGGATGCGAAAGCCCTGATCGGTCTGCTGAACTTTGTCCATGCGGCGTTCATCGCCAACTTTGCGGACATTGAGTTCGGGATACCGGATCACATCGAGCTGGCGGGCCTGCTGCCGGAAATCAGCGCGATAGACTACAGGCCGGTCTTAAACGGAATGGCCCGGGCAGTCAACGCGGAGATGCTTTTGAGGCTTTGCCGCTGCAAGGGGGAGGGGAAGCTGGCGATTGGGATTTCGGACAAAATCATCCCGGAGAACAACGATACGTTCCTGCTGGACTTCGCTCCCGGCAGGGAGAATCTGGTGGAGCGGGTAAAGGTTCCTGCGGACATCGAGCTGGATGCGGGCAATCTGGCCGTGCTGCTGGGCGGCTGTCGGGGGACGGACAGCATAGCCATGACGCCGGATATCAGGGTGGCGCTCCCGCATATGAATGCCGGCGGGACAGAACTGGCTCAGGTGTTCTACCGCAAGCCCTGCCATGTGTTGGATTTGTTCTGAGGGATGGATTTTTGGAAACTGTTGACAAGTGGTTTCAGGAGATGTCATGAAGATTATATTGTCACCGGCCAAGAAGATGAAAGTGGATACGGACAGCCCGGAGCCGGGGGCTGATGGATGAATCGAAATCCGCAGGGCTGAAGTGGGGAATCGAGGCATGATATGATGAAGATAGCAGTCTGCGATGACGATGAAAATATTCTGGGGGAGACCCTGGAACTGCTGAAACAATATGAAAAGCTCCCTCTCTCCGTGGACGCCTATTCCAGCGGGGAGGCCCTCCTGGCGTCGGGAAAGAGGTACGATATTCTGCTTTTGGACATCGATATGGAGGGGCTCAACGGCATCGAGACCGCCCGGCGCATCCGGGAGGCGGACAAGGAGGTGAAGCTGATTTATGTCACCAATTACAGCGACTATACCATCTTCGCCTTTGGGGTGCATGCTTTCGCCTATCTGCTGAAGCCCCTGAGAGCGGAGGAGCTCTTCGCCCAGCTGGACGAGGCCTTTGCCTATGGGCTGGCAGGGCCGGAGCCGGAACTGGAGTTTGTGGCGAAAGAGGGGATTGTGCGGGTGGTGCCCTCCCGGATTCTGTGTTTCGAGTACCTGGGACGGCAGGTGCTCCTGTATACCACGGAGCAGGTGTGGCATTTGAAGCGGCAGATTACGGAATTGGCCCGGGAGATGGAGGGCTACGGGTTCGCCATGCCCCACAAGAGCTTCGTGGTGAATTTATATGCGGTACAGCGCATACATGGATATGAAATCACGCTTACAGACGGGAGGACGATTCCTCTGTCCCAGAAGAAATCAGCAGGATTCCGCCGGGCATTGAACGAGTACCTGGCGGGAGAAAGGGGGCAGGCGGCATGGAAATCCTGATTTACCTGATAATTCCCTGTGTGGGAAGCGTATTTCTCCTGGGGGGCATGTTCTATGGGGCTTACCGGATGTCAGGGGATACGGACATGCCCCGGCGGAAGATTGGAATCATTGCGGCTTATATCCTGGTGTGCATAGCGTGTTCCAGTCTGGGGAATACCTGGGTGAACCTGCTCTTTCAGCTGCTGTTCCCTTTGGTGGCCTGGCGGGTCTATGGGACGCCGAAGATTTACTGCCTGTACTATCTCATCCTGTCCGTGGCGGTGTGGCTTACGGATGTGGCGGCAGTGCTGACGTTTCAGATACTGGCGGCGGAAGGGATTCTGTACCTGAATACGCCCTGGCTCCAGTATATCCTGCTGGTAGCGGTCACCAGGATGACGGAATTCATGGTGATTCTGCTGGTGTCCATGGCGGTGGGGCACAAAGCCGGGCGGCATATCACCCTGAGGCAGGTGGCGCTGTCTGTCCTGCTGCCCCTGTATTCGGTTTTCAATATATACTGCATGCTGTATCTGATACAGATTTTTCCGACGAAGGAAATGCTGGTTCTGCTGGGAATAAATCTGGCGCTGCTGATTGGCTTGAACATTTACTTTTGTGTGCTGGTGGACATAATGAGCGAGAACCACAGGCTGGAGAACGAGCGGAACCTCTATCGGGCCCAGGCCCGGATGCAGCATCAGTATTATGAGCAGGAGGAGGAGAAGTACGAAGCCTCCCGGAAGCTGATCCACGATATCCGCAACCATATCCAGGCCATGGAGGCGCTGTACGCGAGGGGGACATGCCCGGAGGGGTGCCAGGGGAAAGGCCGGGAAGGTGTTCAGAGAGAAGGCCGGGAAGGTGCCTGGGAAAGTGTTCAGGGAAATGTTGGGGAAAGTGCCCGGGGGGACATCCGGAGGGCAGAAAAGTATGCCGGGGACATCCACAGGATGCTGAACAGTCTCCAGCAGAAATACTATACTTCGGAAAAGCTGCTGAATATCATTCTGAATGATAAAGCGAGAACAATGAAACGCCTGGGCGTGAAAGAAGATATGAAGGTAGGGGAACTGTCCCTGGATTTCATGAAGGAGACGGATGTGACGGCGCTTTTCGCCAACCTTCTGGACAACGCGGTGGCTGCTGCGGCGGAGAGCAGGGACGGCTATGTGCGGCTGCGGGTGAACCGGGTGCGGCAGTTCCTGTCCGTAACGGTGGAGAACAGCTGTGACATGGCTCCGGTAAAGTCCGGGAGCGCTTTCCGTTCCCATAAGGCCGGCCATGAGGGGCTGGGCCTGAAAATTATCCGGCAGACTGTGGAGCAGTACGGAGGGGACGTGCAGATGGACTGGAAGGAGGGCGTGTTCACGGTTCGGGTGATGCTGGCGGCGGAGGGTTCGGGGTGACTTCCGGCTCCGGCCCCGGCTTTCTGCTTCGACGATTGCGCCGCTGCGGGGGCAGGCGTCCCTTTGGGAGAGGGAACGCTGTCTTTCAGGAGCGATATGCCATACCTTAGGTAAGGCATATTGCTTTTTTGTTGTGGGGATCCTAAAATAAAGGACACAAGCCCTGCAGGACAGCAGACAACAGAGAACCGCAGGCAGGGATAAGCCGCCGGAGACGGGGTGTCCAGGCGCTCCCAAGGCGGGAAAGGGGGTGGTAAGATGTTATTGGCAAGCTTGGGCATAGGAATTGCCATATGTTACGGACTGCCGGCTGCAGGCCTGATATTGCTGACGCGAAAGCGGAAAGCGGCCGGGAAAGCCTTTGCCTGGGGAGCCGCGGCGTTTGTGGTGAGCCAGCTGCTGATTCGCATCCCGCTTCTTCAGCTGGTGCTGCCGAACTTCAGCTGGTTTGCAGTGATGCAGCTGTACCCCTGGAGATACGGCCTGTTCCTGGGGCTGACGGCGGGACTGGCGGAGGAGACGGCCCGGTGGATAGCCTTTCGCTGCTTCCTGAAAGGGAGAGATGCCATGGAACACGGTCTGGCGTTCGGGCTGGGCCACGGCGGCATAGAGGCCATGCTGCTGGTGGGGCCCAATATGATTGCCGGGGCGGTGATGGCGCTGACGGGCCAGGCGGCGCTGTTTCCGGCGGATTGGGGGAGTGTGCTGGTGTCAGGGGCGGAGCGGCTCTTTGCCATGGCTTTCCATGTGGGCGCGTCATTGCTTGTGATGCACGGCGTGAGGACGGGCAAGGGGGCACGGTACTGGGCCCTGGCGGTGGCATTGCATGGGGCGCTGGACGCAGCCGTGGTCATCCTGCCTGCGGCATTCGGAGCGGGCGTCCTGGGAATCGAGTTATGGGCGGCTGCGCTGGGCGGCCTGACGCTGGCACTGGGGATTTGGCTTTGTCGAAAAAATCAGGGGGGCAGCGGTATGCTGACGGAGACGTAAGGTTCTGTGGCGGCGGGAAACCGGAAAAAGCCAAAAACAGACGGAAAATGCGTTTAGATAAGGAGGATACAAATGAAGACAAATATGAAGTCGGAAACGAAATCAGAAAGGAAGACAGAGACAATGGCAAAAAACAAAGCGAACAGAATGGGGCTCCTGAGGAAAGGCATTATCATGATTCTGGTCATGGCGGCAGCGCTTTCCCTGATTGGCTGCAGCGGCACGAAGCTTTCCGGGGACTTCGATGAGGAGAAGGTGAAAGCTGCGGCCCAGGAGGCCATCGACTACCTGGTGGCCGGAGAGTATGAAGCGTGCGTGAGCCTCATGGGCGAAGAGATGCAGGCCGCCATATCGGCAGAGGTTCTGGCCGGCAATATGGAGACCATGACCGGGCAGAAAGGCGCCTTTCAGGAGTACAAGAGCTGCTCTGTGGTGGGGCAGAAGGACAAGGAGGGCACAGAGTCCGCGGTAGCCGTGGTGGTAGCTGCTTTTGAAAAGGGGAACCTGACCTTTACCGTAAGCTTCGATAAAGAGATGAAGATGATCGGGTTCTGGATGAAATGACCGAACGCATCCCGGTGTGACGACACCATGATTATCTGACGGTTATGTCGGTACAAAGGCTGGCAAGTCACACGCTGGAGTGAATGCCCTGGATAAAGTAAAGAAGCCGAGGTTATGCGGTTAGCATAGGATGGAGCGGTTGATGGGGAGTGGGGTGGCAGTTTTTGAACAGGTGATTTCTGTCGGAGATTGCTATTCTTCGAGGAAGTATCTGGGGGCCCCGGGGAGTTTACCCCAGATAGCCCCTCCGCGTCGCCTCCGCCAGGAGCTTTGGCTGGATGTCGGGATATGTCCAGTTGGATGGCAGATTTTCGGAAAGGACGATTTTCTCGATTTCGCTGTGCAGCTCTTTTTCAAAGGAGAAGATATCCGCCACGAACAGCATGCCGAAGCTTTCGTCCTCATCGCCCTTGTTTACAGCGGTTTTCCCCTTGACGGAGTAGGCGCACACCGGCTTCAGGCGGAAATCAATGGCTCCCGTCTCCTCCCGCAGCTCCCGCCTGGCCGTTTCCAGGATGGACTCTCCTTTCTCCCGATGCCCGCCCGGCACCTCGTAGGTATCCCTTTCCCGGTGCTTGCAAAAGACCCATTTGCCCTCTGTCCTTGCGAGGATGACTGCAAAGGCGAGGAGGCTGTCTTCTATTTTTTCCTGTTCACAAAAACGGACTTCCACCATCTCCGCGTACCTCCATAAACTGTGTCACATCACATGCAGCTCGCGAAAAAGTAACGTAACATCAGTTTCATTCACTTTTAGAATCCAAAACAACGCTGTCAAATCGCTTCGCTCTCCGTTAAGAGGCACACCGTCAAAAAGGACATCGCCAATGATATTTTTGTAATCTAATCCTGTGATCACCCATGTCCTGGCCATCTCGTCTGATATGTCATAGTCGAAGAAATCTATGGAGGATGCAATATCTTCCAACAACCTGTCCCTGTCCGGGGCATCCAGAATAGAAGTCACCTTGTAGTCGACTGGACAATCATCCCCATACTCCCGTTTTATGTCCTCTTTTGTGAACCACGGCAGCCCATAGGTGAAAACAGCCGCTTCCAACCGCTCCGGTGTCCATACCCATCGTTCTCCGTCCACTGTCTGGGTATTATCATACATAATCAAATCCAGCGCTTCTGAATATTTTTCCTGTGCCAAAAGTTCGAGCCATTCGACAATCAGATTTTTGATTCCCTCTTTGCCGGTGGTTATGGATATGGTTTTCAATTTTTTCAGACCTCCATCAAATTCCAGGATATTCCACGATTCATAACGAATATTTTACCACAAAACCAACTGGATGTCATTCATTTATCCTACCTGCCCCGGTGCTTTTCCTTTCTTTTCTGCTGTTTCAGTTCAAACTATTATATATTTGACTATAGTATAATCATTCTGTATGATAATGTAAAGGATGAAGCTTACACGGAGCAGAGCAGGAGGGAAAGATGGAACGGATTAAATGCGCAGACAGAATGCGGAACGTGCATTCGGATATCAGGGGGCCTCTGTTTGAGGAGGCCATGGAAATGCAGAGCAGAGGAATCGAGATTTTGAAGCTGAATACGGGGAACCCGGCGACTTTCGGATTCGGACTGCCCAAGAGCATCGGGGACGCTTTGGCGGGCCAGGTAGACAAGGGCGTAGGGTATTGCGACTTCAGGGGCATGCCCCAGGCCAGGGAAGCCATCTGCGCGTATGAGAAAGGCGCAAGAGATGTCCCGGCAGTGGCTGACTGCGTGATGCGGGGATTGGACGAAGCCGTTTGCTGTGCCGGATTCGCCGGGTTCGCACCGTCTCTATCCTGTCAAACAGATAGCTGCTGAAAGTGAAGCCCGGCGCAAAGGGCAGCAGAAACCGCAAAACTACCACGAGCCAGATATAATACTGCCAGCGCCGACTGAACCGTTCCCGGCACAGACGGTTCAGGAAAAGTACGAACAGGAACAGCAATGTGCCGGACAGGGTAAGCGACAGCAGCGTCTTGGTAAACTCATTCATCCGCAGCCTCCTGTTCTCCGTCCTGAAAGGACCTGCCCACTTCCTCCCAATAGCGTTCCACTTCCGCCATGTCCTCTGCCGGGAGGATGTCCTGCCGCAGCAACGTGGACACCAGGCCCCGCACGTTCCCGCCGTATACCTTGTTCAGGAAACTGTGGGTCTGCAGGGTCTGGTATTCCGGCTCCGCCACCAGCGCGATATATTCGTTGCGCCTGCCGATTTTTCGGATTTTCAGGTATTTCTTTTCGATTAGGCGGGAAAGCAGGGTGAGCACTGTGTTCTTCTTCCACTGGCGGCTGTCCTTTTCCAGCGCGTCTAGTATCTGGGAGTACAGGGCCCTCCCGCCGCCTTTCCAGATGATTTTCATGAGGACTGACTCCGATTCTGATATCTGCTGCAGCATGGTTGCTCTCCTTTTTATCTTAACAATATGTAGGCATAAATATATTAACATGATGTAGGCTTGGATGTCAAGCCTGGAATGATTCGGACCAGAAAAATTCGGATTGACGGAGCAGTTAAGAAAAAACAGGAGAGGATTGGGTTATAATGTGTTAAAATAAAGTCTACGGGAGGAACCGCAAATGGCAAGGGAATACGAGAACGACATTCTATATCACTACACGGACTATCAGGCCCTGGACGGCATCCTCCGCCAGGCCCAGCTGCGGGTGAACAATGTGCTGAACATGAACGATGCGGCGGAAATGCGCTATTTCATGGAGGGGCTGTGCGATGCGGTGGCCGGACGGCTGGAGGGCGATGGGGATCATGAGCGGGCGGAATGGGTGCGGGAGCTTTTTCGGGAGGAACTGAAGAAAGAATTCTTCTATTCCGCCTATGCGGCCTGTTTTTCCCTTTTCCGGGATGACGCTGCCCAGTGGGAGCGCTACGGGAACCGGGGCCGGGGCGTGTGCATCGCCTTTCAGGGGAAATATCTCCAGAGAATGGCCAAAGGTGTCCTGTCCCTCCAGACGGTCTTCTATCAGGACGATATGGCGGCCCACAATCTCACAGGCGTATTCTACCGGCTGGTCAAGAGGAAGAAGGATTTAGCAGAAGCCGAGCATGGCACGGAAATCAAGAAAGCCATGAATTATGCCTGGAGCTGTTCCGCGGCGTTCAAGCATCCCTCGTTCCTGTCGGAGCAGGAAGTGCGCCTGGTGGTCTCCCCTTTCGTGAAAGAATATTTCGAAGTGAGCCCCTGCTATCATGTGACTGTGGAGCGCATCAAGAAATATTATCCGTTGGATCTGATGGACATGTGTCAGAAAGCCGGAATCGGACTGGAGGAGCTGGTGCAGGAGATCATCATCGGGCCGGAGTCCACTCAGTCCAAGCCTATTATGCAGGATTACCTGCGGGACAATGGATTGAAAGAGCTGGCGGAGAGGGTCTCCCTGTCCCAGTGTCCGCTGCGCAGATCCCTGTCATGACCGCCGAATAGTATAAGGAATTCTAACCCTTTGGTCAATTTGTCCTGTTTATTTTTATGTAAGCAGATGACTCGTAAAATGAATCTGCAGATATACATTGCGGGCAGTGGGCAAATACTTTATAATCAAGCATAAGAACCAGGGTTTAAAGAGAGAAGCCATTGTTTTGGTTTTGCATAGGAGGAAAGGGCGACAAGCTTTGCGGACAGGAAGCGAGTGACAGGAGGGAGAAAGTCTATGGGAAATTATCTAAATCCAGGCAATGCCGGATTTGCCGGAATCAGGAATGATGTCTATGTGGATAAGTCGGGATTGATTCAGTTGATTAACCAGACCATCGATACGCCAAGGCGTCTGACATGTATCAGCAGGCCCCGCCGTTTTGGGAAATCTTTTGCGGCTCAGATGCTGTGCGCCTATTATGACAAGACCTGCGATTCGGCAGGGCTTTTTGATGATCTGGAGATTGCGGGAGACATACATTACCGGGATTACAGGAACCGGTATGATGTGATTTACCTGGATATGACAGAGGCTATAGGGGAAGCGTCTGTGGCGAATGTGGTGCCCTATATCCAGGAGAGCGTCATGGAGGAACTTGCAGAGAGCTATCCGGAGTCAAAGGCTGCCAAAGGGTTTGCGGCAACGCTGGCCAATGCGGTGGAAACGGCGGGAAATAAATTCGTCATGATTATAGATGAATGGGACGCGCCTATACGGGAATCTGTGGGGCACCCTGACTTGCAGAGAAGATATCTGGAATTTCTGCGCTCCCTGTTCAAAAACAGCGGAATGACGAGTAAAATCTTCGCGGCGGCGTACATGACAGGCATCCTCCCCATTAAAAAGGACGGCTCCCAGTCGGCCATATCGGACTTTCTGGAATATACCATGGTCAAGCCCAGACAGTTCGGAAAATATGTGGGATTTACGGAGGATGAGGTCAGGGAGCTCTGCCGGACTTACGGCAGCGATTTTGGGAAGATGAAACAGTGGTATGACGGCTATTCTTTCCGGGATTTGACATCCGTCTATAATCCCAATTCCGTTATGAAAGCAATACGCAATGATGACTTTGATTCATACTGGACGCAGACATCCGCCGCGGACAGCCTGATGGGGTATATCAGCCTTGATTTTGACGGCTTGGGCAGAACGGTCGCGGAGCTGATTGGCGGCGTGGAGACTAAGGTGGACACGAAAGGCTTTGCGAACGATCTGGTGACTTTCCGGGACAGGGACGATGTGCTGACGTTGCTGATTCATCTGGGATACCTGACCTATGATGAAGAGACGCAGAGGGCGCATATTCCCAACGAAGAGATTCGGCTGGAATTCACCAGAGCCATCCGTCATGTAAAACGCGATGACACCATTCGGAGAGTGTGGGAGAGCGCACGGCTTATCGAGGATACCGTCCGGGGAGATGAAGAGGCCGTCGCAAGGCAGATTGAGAAGATTCATGAGGAGGAGTCGCCACTGCGCTATAACAATGAGCAGGCGCTGAGGAGTGTTATTAAGCGGGCTTATTTCAGCTATGGGGACGAATATGTGATGTTCGAGGAACTGCCGGCGGGAGCCGGTTACGCGGATGTAGTATATCTGCCGAAAAAGGATTCTATGCTGCCGGCCCTGGTGGTAGAGCTGAAGTGGAACCAGTCGGCGGATGGTGCCATCGAACAGATTCTGGACAGACGCTACCCGCAGGCTGTGAAAGAGTATGGCGGCGACATCCTTCTGGTAGGAATCAGCTATGCGAAGGATGCGCCGTCGGGGAAAAGAAAGCATCGGTGCAGAATAGAGAAATATTTGGAAAAACGTTAATGCAGCACACTGCGCTTCAGGCTGCTGTAAGCCATCAGGATATACAGGAAATAAATCAGGAAGAACAGCCCCAAGGCAGTTCCCAGGATTCCGGCCAGATGTGCAATCCCTGTTATGGTGCCGGGTTCAAAAGCATAGGACATGGCACAGAGGATCGGGATGCCGATCAACAGGGGCGGCAGAGCGGGCATGGCGTAGTAGATGGCGAACTGCTTTAGCAAAGTTTGGGACATGTCCCGTCTGTCCATGCCCAGTTTTCGGAGCAGGGTGAACTGCCTCCGATACCTGGTGCTTTCGTCAAGCTGCTGCACTGTGAGGATGGTGGCGGAAGCCATGGTGAGAACCAGCGCCAGATAGTACAGCGGGAAAATGGTGCAGGCCGACATGGAGGCGTATTCCCTTGCCAGGGAAGTCCTGGTCATCAGGGTAAAAAAGCCGGCGGAGAAATAGGTCAGTCCGGCGTTTCCGCCCATATGGTTCTCGTGGATTTCCCGCAGCTCATCGTCCTGTTCCTGTGTCAGAGGTACGCTGGTCATGACGCCGTATACGCTGTGGCTCACAGGGCAGGAAACCAGGCATTCGTCCGGCACCACCAGGAGAAATCCCCGTCCGTTTCCGTCCCACAGCTTCTGGGTGAAGTGCTCTGTATATACGCCGCCCGGGGAAAGCCGGTTTCCGTCAATATTGACTATATCATTGTAGTCAGACATCAGATTGCCCAGATATTCCATGCAGTGGATGATATAGTGTCCGGGCTCCAGGGTGGCCTCGCTGTATCCGAGCATTTTCCGCAGGGCCGCGTAATCGCTGTAGGCCATCAGGGGGTCGTAGTCGTAATAGGCATAATACGAGGCGTTTTCGTCAATATAGTTCGTCACCTGGAGATTTTCTCCCCGGTAGATATGATACTGCATGGAGGCCCGCAGAGGAACCTGGTCCCGGACATATTCCAGATAAGGCTGGAACTCCGGGAATGCGGACTCCGTATGGGATTCCGGGTTCTGTATGCTGCGGGTAGAAGCGCCCGCGGGGGGATTGTTCGCTTGGGGCGCGGCCGTTTGGGCTGTTGCGGAACTATCCGATATTGCAGCGGAGGCTTCCGTACCGACAAAGATGTCAAAACAGGTGCTCCCGTCCACTCGGCTTTCAAACAGGGCACTGAACAGCATGCCCGTTCCCTCACAAATCAAAGTGACCGTAAAAAGCAAAGAGATTGTGGCCATGGTCAGTCCCATGGTATTCAGTTTGGCGGACAGGCTGCGGTAAATCAGCAGCGTATGGGAGGCGTATTTCTTCCCGGGCCGTCTGTCGAAATAAGCGGGCACGCTGGAGGAGAAGCTCAGGAAGAATCCGTACAGGAAGACGAGGACGCACACGACGCCCAGTAACGCTAAGGGCAGGATTTTCGTCAGCAGCAGCGAGATGCCCAGGAGGCCGGACAGGACAGATGCCGTAAATAATTTCCGGCGGTTCCGGCTTTTTTTGACAGCTTCGGTCTCGTTCTTTTTTTCATAATAAATCAGGTCATGGATGTTCATGGTCCGGATGCGTTTCCGGCTTTTCCACAGCACCAGCAGATAGATGGCGGCAAAATATACAAAGGTCAGCGCCACCGCTTTTGGCGGAATAGCCAGGCTGAAGGTATAGGGGGCATGGAACAGGGACAGGGTGATGGCCCGCAGCACCTGGAAGATCAGGTTGCCAAGGAGCAGCCCCAGCCCCAGGGCCACGCCGCCTACCGCCAGGTTTTCCAGAAAGAACAGTCTGGCCACCTGGCCGGGCTCCAGGCCGATGAGAATATAGGTGCCCAGCTCTCTGCTGCGTCTTGTGAGCATGAAGGCGGTGACGTAGTGAATCAGCCACCCTGTGACGGCGATGACCAGGATGCTGGCCATAATGATGAAAACGGGCAGGCTTTCCATGAAGGAGGACAGGGTGAGCAGCTCCTGGGAGAAGACCAGTCCGTTGAAAGCGTGGATCAGGGCGGCGGACAGGATGACAGTGACGAGATAGATCAGATAATCTCCGGCCTGCCGTCTGGCGTTGCGCAGGGAAAGTTTAGATAACGTCACTGATATCACCCCCTAACAGCCCCAATACGTCCAGGATTTCATGGTAGAAGACGGCCCTTGTCCGGTCTCCGCGGATCAGCTCGTTGAACAGCCGGCCGTCCTTTAAGAACAGCACCCGGGTGGCATAGCTTGCGCTGTATGCGTCATGGGTCACCATGAGGATGGTGGCATGGCAGCTCTGGTTCATCCGGGACAGAATTTCCAGAAGATTTTTGGACGCTTTCGAGTCCAGGGCACCGGTGGGCTCATCCGCCAGAATAAGGGACTGCCCTGCCACCATGGCCCGGGCGCAGGCGGCGCGCTGCTTCTGGCCGCCGGACACCTGGTAGGGGAACTTATCCAGGATATCGTCAATCTTTAGGCGCATGGCCACATCCTGTACCATATCCCGGACCTGGTGGGGGTTTCTGTGGTTGATGGTGAGGGCCAGGCCGATGTTCTCCTCCAGAGTCAGTGTGTCCAGCAGATTGAAGTCCTGGAAGACGAAGCCCAGCTTCTCCCGCCGGAAGCTGGCCAGTTTGGCGGGGGGCAGATTGGAGATATCCTCTCCGTTCAGCAGGATATGCCCAGCGCTGACGGTATCGATGGTGGAGATGCAGTTCAGCAGCGTGGTCTTGCCGCTGCCGGACGCGCCCATGATGGCGATGAATTCCCCCTCCTTTACTTCGAAGCTGATGCGGTCGAGGGCTTTGGTGACGTTGTTTTTGCTGCCGTAATATTTTTCGATGGCTTTTACCTGTAGCATGCGTGTAGACGGTGGCATATAAACGGAATATCGTTTTTGATAATCCGGGATGCCGCGCTCTCCTTTCCTATGAAGCTGCTGCGAAAACTGGGATTCGCAGCGGGATGTTGTAAGGCAATGATACACCCGCCACAGGGAAAATGGTATCGAATTTATATTGATTTAGCTTACAAATTTGTAAGATTCTATTTTTCTTATCATTTGTACCATGGGAACTGTGCCATCGGAGATGCGGGCGATTACAGAATCTCCCTGTCATTTTATCCAGCATTTGTCATTTTGGTCTTGTCTTATGGCAGATGCTGTTTTATATTTATTATATGGGAAATGGGCCGGGGAGGCAAATGAATGTTTTGTGAACGGCGTAAAAGCTGGAAAGAAAATGCAGAAAGCATCTGAAGAAAGGAAATGGAAGATGACAATCCGCGAAATGAAACTGGAAGATATAGAGCTGATTCTGCCCATGTATCTCTCCTATTATAACGAACAGGAAGGGGGCTGCTGGACGGCTGAGACGGCGGGGAAACGAATCCGCCAGGTGCTGCACATGGACGACTCCTATGCATTGCTCATGGAAGACGACATAGATGTAATCGGATTCGCTGTCGGATATTTCAAGCAATACGATGACATCGTGGGATACACGCTGGAGGAAATCGTGATTGCCCGGGAACACCAGAACAAGGGCCTGGGCAGCAGCCTGTTGGGGGAGCTGGAGCGGCGGGTCCGGGAAAAGGGAGCGGCCTGTGTGGAGCTTCAGGCTGTGAATGATGAGATGCATGAGAGATATTACGGAAAAGCGGGCTATCACAATGCGAAAAATTTCGTGATGAAAGTGAAATGGTTCTGATAGCCATGGGTTTTCCGGGAAAGACTAATGGAGGGATTTGAGGAAAAGCATGGGGAGTTTAGACGGACTGAGCATTTTTCTCAGCCAGGTGCTGCGCCACAAGCCGGAGAAAGCGCATGTCACGCTGGACGAGCATGGCTGGGCCGATGTGGAGGAGCTGCTGGCAGGAATCTGCAGCACCGGCCGAAAGATGGACAGGGACATATTGGAAGAAATCGTGGCAACCGACAAGAAACAGCGCTACAGCTTCAGCCAGGACAAGAAGCTGATTCGGGCAAATCAAGGCCACAGCATACCTGTGGATGTGGAGCTGAAAGAACAGGAGCCGCCGGAAATCCTGTACCACGGAACCGCTGAAGCATTTCTGGACGCGATAAACGCGGAAGGCCTGAAGCCCATGAGCCGGCTGTACGTCCATCTGTCAAAGGATGTCGAAACCGCCGTAAAGGTAGGAAAACGCCACGGCAAGCCTGTGGTGCTGCAGATTCGTAGCGGGGAAATGCACAGAGACGGCCAACCGTTCTATCTGTCGGAAAACGGCGTGTGGCTGACGAAAAAAGTTGCGTGCGGATATTTTGAAAGAATGGACATCCTCTCCGGCTTTCCGCCAGGCTGAAAAGGAGTGGAGGAAGTGCTGCGTTGTATGGCCGGATTTTTTTAGAATGGATTACAAGTTATCTATCAAGTTATGGCATACCTAATCAGAAATTGCTACAGCTCAAAATAAACGAAAAAATGGAGGAACATCATGTTAGAGACAGGAACGAAAGCACCGGATTTTGAACTGCCGGATCAGAATGGAGATATGCACAAATTGTCGGATTACGCGGGAAAGAAAGTAATCCTGTACTTCTATCCAAAGGACAATACCCCCGGGTGCACCAAGCAGGCCTGCGGCTTTTCGGAGAGGTACCCCCAGTTCATGGAAAAGGGCGCGGTGGTGCTGGGGGTCAGCAAGGACACCGTGGCATCCCACAAGAAGTTCGAGGAAAAGTACGGCCTTGCGTTCACGCTGCTGGCCGACCCGGAGCGCAAGGTCATCGAAGCCTATGACGTCTGGAAAGAGAAGAAGAACTACGGCAAGGTTTCCATGGGCGTGGTGCGCACCACATACCTGATTGACGAGAAAGGAATCATTATCCGGGCCAACGATAAGGTCAAGGCCGCGGAGGACCCGGAGAAGATGCTGGGCGAATTGGAATGAAGATTATTTGTGATGGTCAGTATATATTGTCACCGGCCAGGAAGATGCGGGCGGATTCCGACAGCCTGGCGCTCGTGGGAGAGCCCAGGTTTCTCAGCCGGGCGGCGGAGATCCTGGGGTGGCTTCGGGAACAGTCTCCGGATGAATTAAAGAATCTCTGTATAAGAAAACTGACATGTGTTTTCATAAAAGTGAGGAATTATGCGAAAGAAAATTTCTATTATATGCGTTGTATCTCTGTTTTTGGCAGTTTCGATGTTGTGCATGGCATGCGGAGCGAAAGCTACTACGATGAAATTAGCGCGGACGGAAGGCGAAGCTGTCGTCAGGAATGAAAAGGCAAGGGAGCTGGAACCCTTTGTGGATATGAATCTGTACAGCGGTTATCAGATGGAGACCAATCCGGAGAGCTATGCATGGATAAATCTGGACGACGTAAAGCTGATAAAAATGGACCAGAACAGCGATATTGAAATCCAAAAGGAGGGAAACAGTCTGGAAGTCTTTTTGAATTCCGGCAATCTGTATTTTGACATATCGGAACCCCTGGCCGATGATGAGACCATGGATATCCGCACTTCCACAATGGCTGTAGGAATCAGAGGTACCTGCGGATGGATAGAGGTGCCGGATTCAGAGCATATGCGAATCTATCTGCTGGAAGGCAAGGTGGAATGCATGATAGGTCAGGAATCAGAAGAACCGACGGCAGCAGTTATCTCCGAAGGGGAAACGGCAGCAATGTCTGTAGAGGGCGGGCAGGCAGAAATTACTGTGAAAGCGTTTGACATGTCGGATATCCCTGGCTTTGTCAAAGAGGAAGAGCCGCCTGTACCCATACAGACATTTATCCCCTGGGATGAGGCAGGGCTGGAGGATCATGTGATGGAATGGGGGGATGAAAATCTGGAGCAGGCAATGCGCCGCTATTTACGGATGGAAGAAGGAGACATCATGCTCAGCGATGTGTGGGAGTACATGGATCTGGGCAATGCATTTTTGGGCATGAATATTACAGATATATCTTCTTTGGGAGAACTGGTTAATATCCGGGTTCTTATACTGGAGGGCAACCAGATCAGCGATATTTCTGCCCTGGCAAATTTGACAAATCTGGACAATCTTATATTGGAGGGAAATCAGGTCAGCGACATCTCGGCCCTGTCTAATCTGAAGCACCTCCACCAGCTGATACTGGCGGATAATCAGATTGAAGACATTTCAGCTTTGGCGGGAATGAGAAAATTGACAAGGCTTGATCTAAGAAATAACCAGATTGAAGATATTTCGCCCCTGAGCGGCTTGACGCAGCTGTTATACTTGAACCTTGGGGGTAATCAGATCAGTGATATTTCACCTCTGGCTGGTTTGCAATCGTTAGATAATCTCTATTTGGGCAATAATCAGATACGTGATATTTCTGTTTTGGCCGATTTGCAATTGCTGACTACCCTCGACTTGAGAAATAATCAGATAGATGATTTCTCTGCCCTGGACAATTGGGATGAGGGGCATACTTTAATGCTGGATTGAGCTTGACTTTGTGCTTTTTGCCGGAAAAGTAAGCGTCACGCTGGCCCCCTGGCTTTCCACGGATTTCATATCCAGTTGGATTTCCAGGTGGTCTGCCAGTTTCCGGCACAGATACAGCCCCATCCCGGTGGAACCGCCCCGGGCGCGGCCGTTGCTGCCCGTGAAGCCCCTGTCGAAGACCCGGGGCACCTCCTGGGCGGGGATGCCGATTCCGTTGTCGCTGACCACAAGCTGCACCAGGTTCCCCAGGGATTTTGCGGAAAAAGCCACCACCGGCTCCCCGCTCCGGTACCGCACCGCGTTCTGCAGAAGCTGCCCCAGCATGAAGCAGACCCATTTCCTGTCCGTATAGACCACATGTTCCAGGTCACAGGTCTCTATGCGCACGCCGTTTGGAATCAACAGGGAGCGGTGGCGCTCGATAGCTTCCGCCACCAGGCTGTCCAATGAGGTCTGGCGGATGAGGAAATCCTGTTCCGGATGCTCCGCCCGGGCATAGAACAGAACCCGTTCCACATGGTTCTCAATCTGAGCCAGCTCTACAGTGAGCTTCCGCTGCAGATTTTTGTCCGCATTCCGGCACAGCAGACGCGCCGCCGTGATGGGAGTCTTGATTTCATGAACCCAGCTCTCGATATATTCCCGATACTCTTTTTGGGCGGCCCGGGCATCAGAGACCGTCTCAATCATGTCCTTGCCCGCCCGGCGCATCAGACTGAACAGCGCCCGCTCATAGACAGTGTCCGGTTCCGGAGCGCATTCCATAATCAACTGCTTCTGATCCAGCCCGTCCATAATACTCTCCAGCTCCCTGAGATGCCCCAGCTCCTTAAAATAATCAAAAATAAGCACCCCCGAAACCAGCAACACCCAAAAGACCCCCAAAATAACCACAATACCCGCCTGCGTCCCTGTAACCAGCAAAATGACCGCAGCAGCCAAAACAAAAACCCCCTGCATGACCACCCGCCCCATCCGTTCCCCCAAAAACTCCCCCAAATTCATGTCCCAAGCTCCTAACCTTTCCGCCTAAAATGTTGCATCACAATAGCGGCGTCCTTTGACGCCCTAGAACTTCTTCTCACACTGATAGCCAAGTCCCCGCCTGGTCCGAATATACTCCGGCAGTCCCAGCAAAGCCAGTTTCCCCCGCAGTCTCGTCATGTTCACGCTCAAGGTATTATCGTCAATATAGATATGTTCATCCCATAAAGCGTCAATTAAATTCGCCCGGGAAACGATCTCGCCGGGATGCCGCATCAGATGTACCAGAATCCGCAGCTCATTGCGGGTCAGTTCCACACTGGTGTCCCCGGCGGATGCCGTTCCCCGGGACAGATGCACGGAAAGCTCGTTCCCCTCCAGCACATCCGGCTCCTGTGCGCCCAAAGACCGGCGCAGAAGGGCATTGATATGCGCCAGCAGCAGAGGGATGCTGTAGGGCTTGGCAATATAATCGTCACCCCCTAAGTTCAGCGCCTGAAGCTCGTCCAGGGCGGAATCCCGGCTGGTGAGGATGAGGATGGGAACCTGGGATATTCGGCGGATTTCCATGCATAGAGTAAATCCGTCTTTCCCCGGCAGCCCCAAGTCCAGCAGCACAAGCTGGGGAGCGGATGCCCCGACCTGTCTGGCCACATCCGTGAACGCGGTCACGGCCTTTACCTGGAATCCCTCGTTTTCCAGCAGCAAGGTCAGCTCGTCCCGTGTCACAGGATCGTCTTCGATTATCATGATTTTATTCATATTGGATTCCTGTTGCATTCTCATAATGGTTTTGTCTGTCTGTTTTCTATTCCGCGATGAGCACGGTATTTGCGAACCACTCCCCGGCACAGGGAATCAAGTCTCCCTCCATAGGTACAGGCCATGTCGATGCTGTGATTCCGGATTGGAAGATTCGTGGCATCACAGGCAATATAATTCACCTTGATGCGGGGATTGATCTGCCGGAACTTCAGCCGGTCATGCCTTAATACGTGAAAACTCAAATCAGCCGAAATGATTTCCACATTGGGATCCGTGTTTTCCAACAGTTTGCGCAGAAGCAATCCTCTGCCGGACGCCACATCCAGTAAAAGGCCCGCTTTCAGCTTTGCAGTTTCCTCCACGATGCCGTCAAGGAAGTCATGTTCGATTTTCCGTTGATTTTCTGTCTTGCCGGCGTCAAATTTCCGGTCGAGACTGTCATCGCTTTCCGCTTTCGAATATTCGCTCCAGGAATTGAGGAGTTCCTGTTCCTGTGACTGAAAATCCAGAATGCCTTCGCGGATGGAAAAAGAATGCCCTTTTCCGCAGACGATTTTCCCCGTAACGATTTCCCCGCCATCCTTTTTGCTTTCCGTAAGTTCAAATCCTGACCCGCAATGGGGGCAGCGTAAAACTGGCAGTATACTGGCGTACATTTTTGTTTCCTCCTTTTTCTGTCTTTTTGTAAAAATGCTCCTACGAAATCTCCTAACCGAATATCACGCTGTTTTCCGGAGCTTCTCCGGGCCGATTGCCCCGCCTTTCCGGGTGCCGTCCAGCCCCAATGCCTGATTCTGCTTCCTGAAATTCCGGGAGCCTGTTTTTCTTAATATTATAACAAAGATTCTCCCGGTTTACTATCTGAAAATACACCATATATATATGGAAAGTATTACTGTCTACGGGATGGGTAAGGATGCGGGGAGTGGATGTTGTGATGTTTATTTTGGCATGTTATACTGATTGTGTCGGTACAGAGATAAGTTTCAGAGGAGGTAAGTTATGAAAGTCGATCTGCACATTCATTCAACGTATTCTGACAGTTCCCGTTCGCCTGAGGAAATCGTAGCGCTTGCTAAAAGGAGAAATGTCGGTCTGCTTTCCATATGCGATCATGCAACCATCGGCGCGTATTCCGTTTTGCCCGAAATCTGCAGGGATAACGGGATGAAATATGTGTTGGGGGTAGAGTTGGAAGTCCTGTGGAAAGGGGAAAGCCTGCATATGCTCGCATACAATTTTGATCCAAACGATGCGGAAATGAAAACGTTTATGGATAAACAGTATAGGGCAATCGAGTGTGAATATATCGTTTATAATATGATGCAGGATTATCCGCAAATGTCTTTGGAAGAATATCGTCATTTTGCATATCCAAAAGAAAAGGGCGGATGGAAGTATCTGTATTATGCGGTGGCCAAGGGTGCTGCAAAATCATATGAAGAAGCGAATCAAACCATTTACAGCAGATATGGGACGCCGAATCATTTATCGGATTTTGGCGAATGCAATATGTGGGATTTCTGCAAAATGGTCAGACAGGCGGGAGGAGTGCCTGTTTTGGCACATCCGGGATATTTGCACGAACGAAATCCGGGCGGATTTGCATCCATGCTCAGCGAAATGAGGGCGTGCGGATTAGGAGGGATTGAATGCTATTACCCATCGCACACAAGAGAAGCAACGGATACCTGTGTTCACTTTTGCAAAAATAACGATATGCGAATCACCGGCGGCTGTGACTGTCACGGAGAATTTGACAAAAGCGAGGGATTTACGGTTGGTGCCCTGGAGATATCCTTGTCCATGCTTGACCTGAAAGGAATTTTGTAAGGGGAGCACTTTTCGTCAAGAAAAGAAGGAGGTTTCGCTGTATATTGGGTTTATCGGCTGGCGGCTTCCGAAAAGCTGCCGCCGAGGGATTCTTTGAAAACAAGGTTTCTTTGAAAGCGGCAGATTGGGAATGATTTGCCGGCCAGTAGGAACCGGGAGGTGGGAAGATGTGCGAAAACAATCCGATATTTCAATCCCTGAACATGATAGAGGAGAGGATTCAGGAGAAGCTCACCGTGGGAGCCATTGCGGAGAGCATCCACTTTTCCAAATATCATTATCAGCGGATGTTCCGGGAAGCGGTGGGGGACAGCGTCATGGGATATGTGGCCAGGCGCCGGATGTCCCTTGCGGCCGGGGAGCTTGCGGGGACGGACAGCACGGTCCTGGAGATAGCTCTGAAATACGGTTACGATTCCCATGAGGGCTTCACCCGCAGCTTCAAGGCGTATATGGGGGTGACGCCGACGGAGTACAGAAAGTATCGTCTTTCCACGCATTCGCGGAAGAGCGGAAAGGAGAAAAGCATCATGATGTATTCAAAGGCTACAGACGAGATTATCCGGGAACTGAACAGTCTGGTTGCAGCGGCGATGGAGACAGCGGCGGAGACCAGGAAGTGCGCGGGAAAAATGGAGGGAAGGACTGTCGGCACCGGGAAATGCGGCTCGGAGACAGGGGAGAAAATACCTGATGGCAAGAGGCGCAATGTAGGGGCGGCAGAAGAGCTGTCTGATGGCGGGGAATGTAATGAGGGGGCAACGGAAGACTTGTCTAATGATGAGAGAAACACTGCGAAATCAACAGAAGAGCTGCCTGATGGCAGGGAATGTGCTGCGAGGTCAACAGGAGAGATGCCTGATGGTGCGGAATGCAACAAGAACGAAATGGGGACATTAGTATATGCGCAATTCTGGAAATTTTCTGCCGCCAAAGCGGAAAAGATTGCCGGGCGGATTAAGGAGATTCTGGAAAGCGTGTCCGCCATAGCTCAGCGCCCGGATGAGATATCTGCCCGATTCCTGATTATCAAAGCAGTAGAGGACGCTGCCTATGAAGCCAGTGTCACAGCGTTTCAGACAGGCCTGACCATTGCCAGGGCGCTGCCGGAGCATCGAAAAGCATTTCAGCCCCTGTGTGACAGATATGACGCTCTGGCCCGCCAGGCCCGGATTGGGGCCGGGAAGATAGCGGCATTTTTCCAGGAGCTGTCGGCGCTGATATTCCAGGATATGAGACAGAACGGCAAAAAGAAGCTGGAAAGCTGTGTGGAAGCGGGCCGGGCTGCAGCGCAGACGCTGTCGGATCCTTCGCTGCCCTATACCTATATTGCAGAGGAAATCTTGAGGATAGCTGAAGAACTTTCCGCCACGCCGCTGGAAGAGATGACTCTCTACTTGCTGGAGGATGCGTCTTTCCGCCTGGAAGCGGTTGCGTTCGCGGCAAATGTGGATATCTGGAGACAACCGTTACACAGACACTTTTTTGACGGTATTTCGAATTTTCAGGAACGGCTGGAGGAGACTCTGGAATTCTTCCGGGGCCTGTCCGAAGATACCGCCCGGGCATGGACAGAACCTGGAGAGCCTTTGACTGCCGGGCGCACTGAAGAGAAAATGTACCGCGACCTGGCGTCACAGGAGAGTCTTCTGCTGTTCTGCCTGAAAGGGGAAATCCAGAAACTGGGAGACAGCCATCTGAACGGAGACCAGAAGCTTGCCTTTGAGTCAATCTGCGGAAAAATGGAAGAAGCCATCAACCTGGCCCGCCAGGCGGCCGATGGGACAGGAACCAAAGGAAAGGCAACGGAAGAAACCGGTGACAGGACAAAAGAGACAAAGGCAGAGACCGGAAAGCTTCTACAGGAAGCCTGTGAGGAAATGCTGCTGGAGGCTGAGCGGCTGGGGATATATGGAGGAGCGATTCAATACATCGCGGAGGAAGTGAAAGGACCCCTGAAATATTTATAGGATTCATCTTTGTCGAGCTGCCGTTTATAAAAAGATTGAAAATTGCAGTAATACGTCGCACTGATGGAAAATTTCTGTCAGTGCTGATTGATAAAATAGATAATATTAAGTATAATGGAGATACCATAAGAGACATCAATAAAAATGCAGTAGGGAAATGAAAATTTAATCTATATATGTAGCGATTAAATCTTGCCCAAAACCGGATAAACGGCATGACTGGCTTTGCTATGCGACTGGCAAAAACTAAATGCCGTTTATATAATGCCGCAGATGGCATATGAAAGCAGATTCAAGGGATGGTCAGGCTTCTGGAAAGGGGTGTATTATGACAGCATTAAGGCAGAGTGCGATAAGGGAATTGGAAAAGATACCAGAAGACAAGATAGGTTTTATCCTGCAGATTATGCAAGGCGTAAATGGCCTGTACAATGACAATCAATCGGAAAGGAAAGAAGCTTTTGCCAGATTGGAGAAATTGCGCAGAAAGGGATCTATTACAGATTATGACGCGGAATTAGCTTCTTATAGGGAAGAAAAATATGGCAAGTAGGATTCTGGTTGATACAAATGTATTATTGGACTATCTTCTGACAAGAGAACCCTTTTATGAAGATGCAGAACAGATTGTCGCTGCCTGTACGGAGGGAAAGGCCCAAGGCTGTATTGCGGCACATTCTGTCTCGAATTTGTTCTATATACTAAGGAAAGATTACAGTGTGAAAGAGCGCAGGGAAGTATTGTCCGACTTGTGTTTGATTTTTGATGTGGAGGGGATAGACAAGGGGAAGATACTGGAGGGGCCTCAGAATGAGGATTTTTCGGATTTTGAGGACTGCCTGCAGATGGAGTGTGCAGTGGCATATGGAGCTGAATATATTGTGACGAGGAACATAGACGATTACAAAATGTCAGAAGTGAAAGCAATTCTCCCGAATGAATATTTGACAGTAGCCGGTTTCCAAGGGCAGCAGCAAAGAGGATAACCTTTCTTTGCTGCTGCCCGGTCATTCTATAGTCAGCCATTGTCCTTTGTGATGCCATGGCTGGAGAAATATTCCAGCCAGAGGACATCGTATTTGCCCAGCAGATGGACTTCGTCCCAGGTATAGTCCGGATTCAGATTGCCGGTCTCATCTGTGACGACTTCGTTGATGTCCAGATAGAAGATACTCTCCCCGTCCGCCAGCTGCGCGATGCGTTCGTTCCTCTCCTGGATAGCCGGGTTGTTGAAAATCGGGTCGGACTCCGACTTGCTCTGCTCGACATACATGATGCCGCAGACGTAGATGATTGCGTCCGGCTGAAGCTCCTGCAGCCGGGCGACGGCGGCCTCATAGGCCTCCATAAAAGTGTCAGCAGTGCCCGTGCCCATTTCATTGATGCCGATTTCCAGATAGATTTTGCCGAAAGAACGCTTCTGCAGCGCCTCTTCTATGGAAAGGGTCTGGCCGTCCACCTGGGCGGTCTTGGACTGGAGCATGTTATAGATGGTCATGCCGCCCTCCGCGTAATAAGTGAGGTTGTCCCAGCCGGAATAAAGGGCCACTCCCGTCACCCGGGAATCGCCGATGAACAGGGCATCGTCAAAGTAATCCTGCGTCACTTCCGTGAAAGCATACTGCACAGGATCTGTCTGAGCGGCGGAATCCGGATTCTGCGGCGCATCTGAAACGGCGGGATTTGTATTCTGCACATTGGCGGAACTATTGTTTGTGCTGTCTGCATCGGGGTTTGGCCTGCCGTTGGCATTGCTTTCGGAGCCGTTACCGGAACTGCCTGTGCCTGAACCTTGCTGTCCGCTGCCGGAGGCCGTTGTCCCTGCGGCCTGCTGTCCGTTGCCGGGAACCGTCTCCCCGGAGCCCTCCTGTCCTTTGGAGCCGTTACCCAAACTGCCCGCGCCTGAACCTTGCTGCCCATTTCCGGTAGCCTGCTGTCCGTCGGAATTGTTGCCGAAACTGTCCGTCCCCGGGCTTTGCTGTCCGGCTGAGGCTCCTCCGGAGCCGGTACCTCCCGGGTTATGCTGTCCGCCAGAGCCGCTGCCGGACACGCTTACAGAGACCGGCGATTCCGGCTGCCCGGCCAGAACCTCGGGAATCTCCCCGGTGCTCAATTGACTGGAGGCCAGCAGGGCGGGAGCGCTGTCCTTTGCGTCTCTGTCCGCGGGCTCCCAGGCAGATCCGTGGTGGGAGAGCCCCTGCATCAGCACGGAGATGATGGGCTGTCCCCAGCCGTCCGTGTCGAACTTCTGATATATACCATGGGCGCTGACAGCTGCGGCAATGTTCGCGCACAGCATGCTGGCCGCAATGGCGGATAATAAAGGTGTCATATACTTTCGTGTCTTCATGTCCATGCCCCTTTCCCGCCTTTGGCGGGCGTTCATCCTGACATATATGTCATTTTTCCTTAGAAACTCAGATACATGAACGGATTATGCAATCCATTCACAAGCCGGTATACGCACACCCAGAACAGGGCGAACAGCAATATCTTTGCGGCCAGCGTATTCCAGTATTTTTTCCATAAATAATCTGCCGCCGGGCAGGAGACCGCAAGCGCCGCCAGGAAGAAACCCAGATACTTCTTCCCGTGGAGGATCCAATCCCTTGCGTTCACGGCGATGCCGCCGCCCCGGAAAGGGAACAGCCGCGTGAAATAGATTCCAAGGCTCTCCAGATTCGTGACGGCGAAAATCACCCAGGTCAGCGGAATCAGGAACCACACATACAGGCGGGACAGCAGCCTGTGGGAGTCCAGAATCTTTCCCAGCCAGAGCTTTTCCGTCACGATGAAGAAACCCAGCGTCAGCCCCCAGAGGAGGAAATTCAGGGTCACTCCATGCCAGATGCCTGTCACCAGCCACACCGCCAGCAGATTCAGCGCCGTCCGCACCGTGCCCTTCCTGCTCCCGCCCAATGGTATGTACAGATAATCCCTGAACCACCGCCCCAGCGAGATATGCCATCTGCGGTAATATTCGCTGATGCTTCGGGAGCGGTAGGGATGGTCGAAATTCTGCGGCAGCCGGAAACCCAGCATGCTGCTCAATCCTATGGCCATGAGGCTGTACCCCTGGAAATCGAACAGAAGCTGCACGGAGTATGCGGCGGCGCCCATCCAGGCAAGGGGCGTGGAAATGCTCTCAAAGCCCACGGTCTGTATGTCATGCCAGAGGATGCCCACTGTGTCCGCAATGAGGATTTTGAAAGCCAGCCCCGCGATCATCAGGGACAGGCCGTATTCGATGCCTTTGGCGCTTACTTTCCGCCGCCGCACCTGTTCGATGGTATCATGGTATTCCGTAATGGGCCCGGACAGCAGCTTGGGGAACATGACGGCAAAGGTTCCGTGCTCCAGAAAACTTCCGGGAGGCCGCTGGGCCCGCCGGTAGACGTCGATGTCTGCGGACAGCATGGTAAAGGTATAGAAGCTGATGCCGGGCGGCAGGGCCGGAGCTATGTATTTGTAATATCCCAGAAGTCCCCCATGGAACAGGACTGCCCCGGCCAGCCAGGCTTTCCGCCAGGAGGGGGAGTTCTGCCTGTATTCCATGGCGCGCAGCAATATATAGTTCACGGTGACGGAGGCTGTCAGCACCACCGCCCCGGAGGGGCTGCTCAGCGCGCAGAAAAGAAGGCTGGCCAAAAAGAGCGCCAGGTTCCGGAATCTTACAGGGCACAGGAAGTAAACCAGCAAAAATATGGGAAGAAAGCGGAATATAAAGTTCAGATCTGACAATCCCATGCGGGCCGTTACCTCCTTGCGCTCTTCCGGCCGAAATCTCTCTGGCGCAAGGCCGGGAGAGCACAGCCGTTTCCTGTGTGTAAAATCCTGTTTCCAGCATACGAAAGAGCTTCATCAAAAGGTCATCATTTTTGCATCAAAGTTGCATATAATGGAGTCTAATTTATTAGACTGCCGGGAGGCCGGTTTTGTTGCATGAAATGAAAATAAATGTATTGCGTAAGCAGCAGCTTGGAGAAGAATTGCGACAGGGCATTGTGCTTTTCCGGCAAATGAGGTGAAATAATCGAACAGCTGGCTATTGGAAAGCGGAAATGAATCAGTGGCTCGCTCCCAACCTGAAAAAAGGGAGGCCCAGCATCCCCTCCTATTTCAGCCTATTATATTTTTGTCTATAAAAATATAATCTCACTCCTATGTACGGCTCTGCCAGTTCATCACCTTGAAGTTGCTTTTCCAAATACTCAATTTTTCCTTTCAGAAAATCTTTATTCAGGCATTTTTTCTTATCCCAACGCTCGAACTGGCTGCATACGCTATCGTATATCCCTCTTCGAACCGCAATCAACTTGGAAGCTGTATCCGAAATTACCTTTCCCTCTGCATTTTTCATTCCATTCAGAACAAGCACCTTATCCAAGTCCGTTTGCATGTCCATCACCAGCTGAGCATCCAGCCCTTTATCGCTGCGTATAAATATTTCTCCATTTCTTTTATATCCTATCGCTTCCATCTGTCTTTTGTTCCAAGGATTGATAGTAAGGGCATGTTCTTTCCTTGCTGCATCACAGCACAGAACATATACCTTTCCTCTTTCATCTCTTTCCCCGCCATAGCAGACCCCCAAATAATTCTGATAATCCAGGGCTTTCTGTTTGCTTTCTGACAACGCCATATAATGCTCTATCTTTGTCGAGTCATATCGAGGTTCTATTCTTCTCATGCAATATGCACATAGTCCATGCTGTTCTTTACACAGCGCTCTTCTAATCTCATCTTTAGGCATTTTATCAAATAAATCCCGAAGCTGCTTTGTGTCTTCGGGCAGGCTGATTGATGCATAGCCGCTGTCTGGAGTGTTTATGATTTCCGCGGCTTTGCTCTTTACCACATCCGGCGTCCGGCGTTTTTGGATATAAATCACTCCACTATTCCTCCGCATCTGTTTCATATTCAGACTTCAATGCTATCGCCTTGGGATGTTCTTCTCCTAAAATTGCGATAAGTTCCATCAAAATATCTTTGGCCTCAGGATATTCCTCTTTATCCATATGCTCTTCAAACTTCTCGATTCGTTTTTCCACCTTTTCCGGCCGCATATAATAGCCTAGCATATCTTTCAATATCTCATTGACGGAAAAAGCATAGCTCGCTGCCAAATACTGAATATTCTGCGTTTCATCGATACTGATGATGTTTACCTCCTTGCAGGACGACACAATAATAGGCGAATGTGTCGCAACGATGAACTGTATATAGGGAAACGTCTCCATAAGCGCTTCCACTATCCGCCACTGCCATTTAGGGTGCAGGTTAGAATCAATTTCATCAATCAGCACAACGCCTTCCGCATTCTGAATATCCTCTCCTGCATCCGGATTCAAAATGGACATACGGTATGCCAGGTCGATTACAAGATTCAGAACAGACTGATATCCTGCACTGAGATCCTCTATCTCTTTCAATTCATTGTTTTCCCTATATAGCAGCTTTTCGATATTCGGATGGAAAAACACCTCACTGACTCTGCCGTCATTCATAATACTCATAAATTTTGATATAATATCCCCAAAAACCCTATAATTCTCGGGAAGATGACGGTTTTTTACACTGCTCCATTCCATCTGTTTACACCAATCATAAATGGATTGCATATTCACCGCCTTGTCCATACAGCCGAGGTATCCACAGCGCCTGTCATGAAGCTGTTTCCTTTTCTTTTCATATGCATCGCTTCTTGCCAGAATCCAATGTCTGGATGCGCTTTGATAGCTGATCAGAGGCCATGTTTTCCCCTCTATGTCATTTACCAGCTTCTGCGACACAGGAACGATGTCTTTGGGATAGATTGTAGTTTTGCTTCCCCCTGTTGCATCTTTTTTTGTTCTGCTCCATGGGTAATCTGCTCCGGCATATCCCAATACGCCGGACACTTCTGTAGGATTGCAGTATATTTTGTTAGGATTGCCGTTGCCGTCTTTGACAATCTGATACCTGACATCATCTTTATAAATGTTACGCGCTGGGACATCCTCCATCCCTGTTAAAAAGCCAGACAAAAAGACCGCAGCAGCTTCAAGTATGGTGGTCTTTCCAACGCCATTATCTCCCAGAATCAAATTGAACCCCGGCTCAAAAATCAACTCTAAGCGTTCAAACATCTTAAAATTAGAAATAGCCAATTTCTCCAACACCATATCATTTTTCTCCTTTTACAGCGAAATGCCGGTTCGCAATCATACAGTCATCTGCGATGTCTCAACTGCTTTTTTACATTTACCAGTATAATAGATTATTATTGACATTACAATGGAGAATTTACACTACTCTTGATTCTAAATCTTTATGCGGATGCCCTTTCAGGCTTGTAATGTCATTATAATGTCTGAGTCGGAAAAGTCAATGGAACACAGAATTTTCACACTTCAAACATACTTTTTTCACCGAATCCCCATAAACTTTTCACGCATGGCTGGTATCGTTATCCATATAAAACAACAACAGGGAGGTTCTCTATTATGAAACGAAAAATTCTTTCCAGACCCCATGATTCCATTATCGCCATGGCCATGGCGGCCGTGGCGGTTCTCTGGCTGTGCCTTGCCGCGCTGCCTGCGCGCGCGGCGGAGGGCTTTGATTTCTACACGGACAATCCCGGCATCCATGTGACCGCAGGGGATTCCTTAAGCTTCAATCTGCACCTGTCCGGCGGTAACGCGGCAGGTTCGGACGTGGACTTGTCCGTGGCCTCTATGCCGGATGGCTTTACCGGCTTTTTCAAAAGCGGCAGCTATGAGGTGACCAGAGTGCATGCCAGCGGAGAGGGAGAGGACACCATCGCCACTTTCCAGACCACGGTCCCCTCTGACACGGCGGACGGAGTCTATGAAATCGTGCTGCATGCGGCATCCGACGGGGGCTTTGAGGATGATTTGGTCATAGCGCTGACAGTCAGCAGCTTAGAGTCCGGGGAGAGTAATTTCTATGTGGAGTATCCGGATCAGGAGGGCGTATCGGGGACTTCCTTTTCTTATTCCACTACCATTGCCAACAATACCCTGAACACCCAGAACTATAATTTCTCCTCCAACGCGCCGACGGGATGGACTGTGGCGTTTAGCAGCGAGGGCACTCAGGTATCCAGCCTGGAGGTCGAATCCGGCAGCAGTAAGAGCGTGACCATTACCGTGACACCGCCGGAGAAAGTGGATGCGGGGGATTACCAGGTCGAATGCGCGGCCACATCCGCAAGGGAGCAGCTGTCCACCGCGCTGAATGTGAAGATTCTGGGCACTTACAGCCTGGAACTGTCTACTGCGGATAGCCGTCTTTCTTTTGACGCTTTCGCGAACAAGGAATCCACAGTTACCCTGAAGCTGACCAACAGCGGAAATATCACTTTGGAAAATATCAATCTGGTGGCCACTGCACCCACCGGCTGGGAAGTCTCCTTTGACAGCAGTGTCATCGATACTCTGGAGGCGGGCGCCTCAAAGGAGGTCATCGCCCAGGTGACCCCCGGCAAGGATTCCCTCACAGGCGACTACGCTACCATCATCAGCGCCTCCTGCGATAATCAGTCCGCCCAGGCCAGTTTCCGCGTCACGGTGAAGACGCAGACCGGCTGGGGCATCTTCGCCGTGGTCATCATTATCGCAGTGGCGGGAGGCCTGTACATAATCATGAAGAAATACGGCAGGAGGTAGGATATGGTATCTTCTGAGGAGAGGAGGTTTCCCGAGACAGGGGGAACCTTTGGAAAGGATAAAGATACTACAGCGGATGGAGCGGCTGTGGTAAAAGCAGAAAAGGATAAGAATAATGACAATAGAATAGTCATAAGGACGGAAAACCTGACCAAGACCTACGGAGACCTTGTGGCCGTGGACCATCTGAACCTGGAAATCCGTGGGGGCGAGGTATTCGGCCTGCTGGGGCCTAACGGTGCAGGCAAGACTACCACCACGCTGATGCTCCTGGGGCTCACCGAGCCGGATGGGGGTAGAGCCATGATTCATGAGCTGGACTGTACCCGGAGCGCTTTAGAGGTGAAAAAGGCCGTGGGCTATCTGCCGGACAACGTAGGCTTCTATGGTACCATGACGGGTCGGGAGAACCTGCGCTTCATGGGCCGGATTAACGGCCTGGACGGGAAAGAGCTGGAAGAGCGGATCGACCGGCTTTTAGAGCGGGTCAATATGACCCAGGCTGCGGACAAGAAGACAAATACCTATTCAAGAGGCATGCGCCAGAGGCTGGGCATCGCCGATGTGCTGATGAAAGACCCGGACATCATCATCATGGATGAGCCCACCCTGGGGATAGACCCGGAGGGCGTAAGGGAGCTGATGTGGCTGATTCGGGATCTGGCGGAGCGGGATGGCAGGACGATTCTCCTTTCCTCCCATCAGCTGTACCAGGTGCAGCGGGTCTGTGACCGCATGGGCATCTTCGTCAAAGGGAAGATGGTGGCCTGCGGGACCCTGGAGGAGCTGGGAGAGCAGATTAGCCACGAGGGCGTGAATACGGTTGAACTGTCGGTCTACCCGGACAATGTAGGGCTCCAGAGGGTGCTGAAAGAGGTCAAGGGAGTAATCGACATAGAGAAGAACAGCGACATGTATGTGATTCATTCCGTCTTTGACCTGCGCAGAGCCCTGTCGAAGAAGCTGGCGGAGGAGGGCTATACCATCATGCATCTGCGGCAGGCCGGAAGCGATTTGGACGAGATATATCGGAAATACTTTGAAAAGGCAGGTGAGAAGCTTGAAAAAGATAAGTCTTCAAAGGATTGAGCCGAATGGCCTCCCAGAGCAGTCCAGGGGTGCGGGCCTGGGAAAGGAAGCGGCCCGGGAAACGGACGGGAAGAGGCAGTACCATGTGCTCCGGGTACTGTTCCGGAAAGAGACGGAGGAATTCATCAACAGCAGGCGGATGATTCTATTTATCTTCCTGACGGCATTGATTACCGTGTCCGGTTTTTACGCGGCGGTGTCGGGCCTGGCGGAGTCCATCGAAAATGGGAATACCGCGGCGGATTTCCTGTTCCTGAAGCTGTTCACGGTCAGCGCCAACTCCATCCCCTCCTACAACTCCCTGATGGCGCTGATGGGGCCCTTTATCGGCATCTTCATGGGCTTTGACGCCATCAACAGCGAGCGGACGGAGGGGACCCTGAACCGCCTGGTGAGCCAGCCTCTGTATCGGGACCAGATCATCATCAGCAAGTTCCTGGCGGGGCTTTTCATCAGCGCGGTGATGGTGTTCGCCTCGGGGCTGCTGATTGCCTCTGTGGGGCTGATTGCCACCGGGCTGATTCCCTCCGGGGAGGAGATCTGCAGAGTGTTCATTTATTTATGCTTCTGCGTGGTCTATATCGGGTTCTGGCTGGCCATGGCCATCCTGTTCTCCACGGTGTGCCGGCATGCGGCCACCTCGGCGCTGGCTTGTATCGCGGTATGGCTGTTCTGCGCCATCTTCGTGAGTCTGCTGGCGGGAATCGTGGCGGACGCGCTCTACCCTGTGAGCGGCAATGACATGCAGGCCATGATAAACGAATACAAGAATTATACCTGTGAGCTGAACCTGAACCGGATTTCGCCCTATTATCTGTTCGCGGAGGCGGCGGGCACTGTCCTGAATCCCGGAGTCAGGACCATCAACGCGGTCACCGTGGCGCAGCTGAGCGGTGCCATCTCCAGCAACCTGACCTTGGGCCAGAGCCTGCTTCTGGTATGGCCCCATCTGACCGGGCTGGCTGCGCTGATGCTGGTGGTGTTCGCCATTTCCTACGTATCGTTCATGCGGCAGGAGATTCGGTCCAGATAATGGAAGTGTCCGGGTATTCTATGAAATTTTTAACATGACTCTGCATTTTTTCCTGTTACAGGCGATGCCGTATTTCAGGACGGTTTCCAGGCCGTCCTGGCGCAGCTTATCTTCGTAGCCTTTTGTATCTATCTGCTGCAGGGCTTCCCTGCAGCCTTTTTCCAGAATCTTATTTGGGGGTGCGCTGTTGTTCGTAGAGATTTTTTCACTGTTTGCGGGCTTTTTCCCGCTGTCCGGATATTTCACTTCTATCACGATGCCTATGCCCCTTTCCTCGATTTCCACGAGGATATCGCTATAGCCGTCCCCGGATTCCACATTGGAGCGGATGTACCAGTCTTCCTGGTGGCTCAGCAGCCCAAGGAGGATGCCGTGGTAAAAGTTCTCTTTTTTGCTTTTGTGCACGCCTGTGTCCCGGATGCTGATTGTCCTGGAAAGATAGGCGTTGAACTGGTTCTCCACTGCTTGCGCATCCCCGTTGGCGAATGCCTCGCAGAATGCGTCCAGCGTGGGCGTATCCTTTCGTGCCTCCTGCTGGAACCATGCCAGAATCTGGTCAATAAAGATTTTCCGTATCTCAAGGTTCGGTATGGCCAGATTATAAGTCTCCCCATCCTCGCTGCCTCGCTGTGTCAGATAGCCGGTGGTAAAGAGGATGCTCCAGAGATTGTCGATGGAGGTATAGAGATCCTGGTAGGTCAGCTCCTGGTTGATTTTCTTCGGAATCGTCTCTCCGTCAATCAGCCGTTCCAATTCTTTCCTGGTGCCCGCCTTTGCCATTTGGACGAAATTCCGTATGATGTCATTCCCGCTGGTATTGATCCAGAAAGGCTTTGGAAGCGCATCCGGCTCCGAGCGCAGCAGGTAGATATAATTGATTACATCCCAGGGACAGTAGACATCCGCATTGCCGAAACGGTATCCGTCGTACCATTCCCTGATGAGGTAAAGCTTGTCGGTACATTGGAATTTTTCCGCGATGGCCCCGATTTCGCTGTGGGTAAAGCCAAACTTATCATCGGACTGCGTATCTGTAATCGAAAATACTTTCAGATTATTCAATCCGGTAAAAATACTCTCCTTAGATACGCGCAGACAGCCTGTCAGCACCGCGAATGCCAGACTGTGGTTGCCTTTTAGCGCCTGGCTGAAAAACTGCGGATCAAACTGACCATCTCGTCATAATAACCGAAATGTTGCGCTTTGTCCAACGGTACATCGTATTCGTCAATCAGAAGAATTGCTTTCTGTCCGTAATGCTTATGAAGAACATCACAAAGGGTCAGCAGGCTGGAGGCAAGCGCTCCATTGGACATGCTGAACATTTGCCGGTTGGTGGTGTCTATGGTAATCAGCTGCTCATAGGCGGCCTTTTCCTGGGCGGTAAGCGTATCGCTGCCCAACAGGAACTGAAAGCGCATGGACTCTCTGCCAATGACGGAGCGAAGCATTTCCAGGGCAGTTTTATAGTCATTGCCGCATATGTCCTTTAGGGTGATGGAGATGACAGGATACTTTCCCATGTATTCCTGACAAAGCTGTGTCTCCGCACTGATGGCAAGCCCCTCAAAAAGCTGCGAATCGCAGCCATATTCGAAAAAGTACTTCAGCATATTCATATTGAGGGATTTGCCGAACCTCCTGGGACGTGTAAACAGGTTTATGCCTCCCCAGCTCTCCAAAAGATCTTTTATCAAGGCAGTCTTATCTACATAGTAAAAACCGTTTCTGCGGATATCCTCAAAGTCCTCAATACCGATGGGCAACTTGGCGGTTGTGTTCATGTCGGCTCCTTTCCGGCTTTCCTAGATATCATCCTGATTTATGCTGCTTAACAGTTATAATTTCCGAGTAACCCGACTGCATAACGCCAGCCATATGCGTTTAACCAGTGTAGTACGGTAAATTCTGGCGTTATGCAGTATATGTTTTTATAATACTATATTTCACGGACATTCACAATCCTGAGATATCTTTTCGTTCCTCTTTCCTTTTCGGAAAAAGTATGAGATAATATCCCTGTATATAGAAGCGATGATTTGAATTCAGGGACTGCCTTTATGACAGGGGAGGTGAATCTCATGAGCAGCGGAGGGAAACGATATGCGGGCCCATGCAAAGCCAGTAGGTAGCGACGGTTGCATGGCGTACAAGGTTGCCGGAGGATTTTAGATTTAGACAAGGGCAGCTAGTCGCTATTGATTGCTGGCTTGACGCTTGAAGACATTGTCAAGAAGGGAGCCTGCAATGAAATATATAAACGCAAAAACGCTTCTTCCCCAGGAACTGGTGGAAGAGCTCCAGCGCTACATACAGGGCGGATATCTCTATGTCCCTGCAGATGAAGCGCGGCACAGATGCTGGGGGGAACTGTCCGGCTGCCGGGAAAATCTGAGGCAGCGAAACAGGGAGATTCTGGCGGAGTACGGCAATGGTTCTACAGTGGAATATCTGGCGGGGAAATATTGCCTCTCAGAGCATACCATACGCAAGGTTATTTATCAGAATCAGCAAAACGTATGAAATAAAACGGAATATAGGTTATAAAAGAAAGGGCTGCAGTAGAGCGGCTCTTTCTTTTTTTCGCTGTTTTCTATCAAATGCTACCGAACTGTTCTTTCTATTGAACCAAAAAGGAGAAAACGCTAATATAAAAGAAAAGGCAACACTTGTATTCTGCGCATTTTAAAGTGGCGCCAATGCTGACGGCATTTGCAATCCAGTATGGTTTCATGATAGCTGCGGCAGCCGAAATGAGCTGCCATGTGAAGCGTCAAGGCAATATTGCCCATCAGCAGAAAAAAACAGGATAGGAAGTTGAGACAAAATGTTCAGGGGGAAAAGAAAAACATACATTTACCAGGAAAAGCTGCAAGGGGTGGAAAGATTCTCCCTATGGGTGAACCTCACCCATATCCCTTACGGCATCCTGATGCCCGTCCTCATTGCCCGGGTGGTCACCAGGGCGGTGGCGGGGGAAGTAAAGGCGGTGGCGGGCTTTGCCGCGGCGCTTCTGGCGTTGCTGGCGGCCTTCCTGCTGCTCCAGGTCAGGCTCCAGACCGCGCAGAAGCAAAAGGTACTGGAGGCCGAACAGCGCTGCAGGCTTAAGCTGTACAGACAGTTCTATGCAAATCCGCTGCATCTCCTGCACCGCTCCAGCCTGGGCGGCAATCTGGAGAACTTCAGCAATGACCTCGTCACGGTGACGCAGAGGCTGATGACGGACCGGCCTGGCATGGCCGCTGCGGGAGCGGAGACTTTGCTCTTCGGCGCGTATCTGCTGTGGCTGAGCCCGCTGGCAGGGGCCATCATTCTGGGGATTTCCCTTTTGCAGGTCATCCCTCCCCTGATAGTGAGGAAGTACCTCCAGGTGAACTATGACAAATGCCGCAGGATAGAGGGGGATATCACGAATTTCATCATCACGGCCTTTCAGGGCTTCCTGCTGATCAAGCTATACGGGCTGAAGGATTGGTGGCTGGGGAAGCTGAACGAAATATACAAGCGGTATTGGGTGATCGGCAACGAGTCCGTCTTTGCCAACCGCTCCCAGACGGGCATGTATGCCCTGCTGGACAATGTCCTGAAATACGGCACATACTGCATCATCGGTCTGCTCCTGCTGGGCGGTCTTCTCTCCGTGGATGCCGGGGTGCAGGCAATCGCCCTCTCCACAGGCATCTATGGCGCTGTGAAAAGGGCTTTCGAGACGCTGCCCAGGTTCGCCATGGCGGACCTGGCCCAGGAGCGTATCCTGAAATGGTATGGGCAGACGGATGGCCCGACAGTCGGCCCGAGAGGAGCCTGGGAGGGCAGCAGGATCCGGATGGAGGGCGTTCGGTTTTCCTATGAAGAATCCCTGCTGACGATTCCCCTGGCGGAAATGGACATGGAGAAGATAAACATCCTGAGAGGCCCCAACGGAATCGGCAAATCCACGCTCTTCCGGCTGCTGGCGGGCATGGAGGAAGCCCGGGAGGGCACCGTCCTGATTGGGGACAGGCATCCGGGGGAGCTTGGAAAAGAATGCTTTCCGGCAGCGTTTTTCTATCTGCTGCAGGAGGATCCCGCCTTTGAACTGACCCCGGAGGAGATGTATGACAGCGTGGAGGAGGGCCTTGCCGGACAGGGGCTGGACAGGGAGCGGCTGCGCCGGAACGCGGAAAGGCTGGGGGCAGACAGCGCCCTGCTCCGGGAGAGGAAGATAAGCCAGATGTCCCAGGGGGAGAGGAAGAAGGTGTTCCTTGCCCTGGCCTTCGCCCTTTCCCCAAGGCTCCTGCTCCTGGACGAGCCCACCAACCATCTGGACGGAGCCGGGAAAGCCGCGCTCCTGGAGCTGCTGAAGGAGCGCCGGGGCGGAGCGGTGATCATCACCCATGACGAACTGTTTGACGGACTGGAGGGCTGCCGCTTCAGGCTGCGGGAAGGACGGTTGTACCATGAATGAGAAGATTTCCAGTAAAAAAGACCTTACTCGAATATGCCGGGACTGCCTGGCGATGTATTGGATTCCCGTGCTGTTCTACGCCGCCGAATCGGTGGCGAGGGAGGTGCTGCAGACTTATTCCGCCACTGTCCTGGGAGGATTCGCGGATTACGCGCTGGGAGGCAGCATGGAAGAGGGGATGGCCGATCTGCGGAGGATATTGGTGAGCGTTAGCCTGTCGATCGTCCTGCCGCTGCTGTTCTCCGTGCTGGGGGAGGTGACCATGTTCAAGGCCTCTCTGGGGCATAGCTGCCGCATTCTGGAGCGGTTCCTGGGAAAGACCTATGAGGCTGCGGGAAGCATCCGGGGGAGCGAGGCCCAGTACCGCCTGGAGGATGACCAGACAGAGCTTGGGATTACCTGGGTGAACCTGATGACGTGGGGGATTTCCCTGCCCTTTGTGGCAGCCTGTCTCTTGTATTGGTCCATTCGGACGCTGGGGTGGTTTGCCGCAGTGGTCTTCGGGGTCTGCCTCATCAAGCTGTTCCTGCCCCTGGCCATGCGGAAGAACCTGGAAAGATATGACCTGCAGGAGCGGGAATGCAAGTCGGGGATACGCAATCTGGAAAGCGAGATGGTGGAGAAACCGGTGCAGGTATGCCTGTACGGGCTGCAGGGCGGGTTCCTGAAAAGGCTGGAGAGGGCCATGGGGGATTACAGGAAGAGGGTCTTCGCCCCGAAGGCGGCCTGCGAGACCGGAGTGGATCAGGTCACGGCGCAGATGGACACGGTATGCCTCCTGCTCCTTTTGGTCAGCGGCGCGGTGGCGGTATCCCTCGGCGGCCTGTCCGTGGGGGCCATCGTGGCCATGAGCGGCTATTACTATATCTTCAATGCAGCCATGGATTATGCGGTGAAGATCATAAAGAACGTTCCGCTGTGCGGGAACCTGGTGAAGCGGATTTCCCTGTTCTATACGGATGCGGAGGATATGGAGGGAGCGGACATCCGGAGGGTGGAGAGCCTGACCTTTGAGGGGACAGGGTTCGCCTACAGGGAAAAAGAGGTGTTTGCGGGCCTGCGGCATCAGGTGAGGATCGGGGCCAGGACGGCGGTCTGCGGCAGGAACGGCAGCGGGAAGTCCACCCTGATCAAGCTTCTGTGCGGGCTGTATCCCGGATACCGGGGCGGGATACGGGTCAATGGGATGGAGCTGCGGGAGATTTCCATGGACAGCTGGAGGAAAAAGTGCGCCTATGTGGAGCAGTCGCCCTATCTGTTCCAGGGCACCGTATGGGAAAATGTCCGGCTGGGCAGGCTGGACGCGGGGGAGGAGGAAATCCGGGAGGCGATCCGCAGGGTGGGCCTGGAGGAACTGGCGGAGAGGGAGATTTCCGACGATCAGGAGGTGCTCTCCGGAGGGGAGCGCCAGAAGATTTCCATTGCCAGGGCCTTGCTGAGGAAAGCGGACATCCTGCTCATGGACGAGCCGGGGAACAACCTGGACGAGAAGGCCCTTTCCTGGCTGGAGGGATTCATACGGGATTACAGGGGCACCATGCTCTTCATTTCCCATGACGAAAGGATGCTTGCGCTGGCGGACGAGGCGGTCCGGCTGGACGGAAAATAGCATACTTACGCTTGTGTTTTCTTTCTCAGGATGCCATATTTAAGAAAATACTTTTATAAAATACAGGAGTATGAGACGAATCAGACGCGGGGAACGAATATGGAAGTAAAGCGGATTGACAGGAGACGGGTATTCCGCTATATCAACGGACAGGGGACAGTGTCCGCCCCGGACATTGCCTATGCCACGAAAATGTTGAAATACCATCGCTGCGCCCGGCCTGAGGATGGCTATTGGCAGCAGACCGGCAGCATGCCGGATAAAAACAGCCCAAGGCCATTGCCGCATAATGTATCTGAATGTGACAATGGCTTTGGGCTGTTCTGTGACGATAAAATCTGTGGGCGGCTTACGGCTTCTTCGGGAGGATGCCGCCCATCTTCTCTATGTAGGCCCGCTCTTTCTCCCGGTTCACGGCTTCCCGCAGGGCCTTCAGCTCGCTGTCAAGCTGATCCATTTTCAACAATACGACATTGGTGTCATATTCTTTGTTGCCAAACTTCTTGCCAAGCTTCTCCATCTCTTTGTTCACGCGCTTGACCTGCTTCTTCATATCCTTTTTCAGCTTCAGAATCATGATAAGTTCAGACGCTCCTTTCTCTCCTCTTTGGGATTACCTGTTGCTTCTTTCATCATATGCCATTTTCCGGACAGCGTCAAGAAAATTCTGCCCAAAGCATCATACAGAATCTGGTCGATCTTTTGTCTTCTCTGTACTGGCAGGTGTGGCAGCCTGCTACATATATGCAAGTGGTTGGACTGTCAGCCCTGGCGGCGGTGCCTGGACTGCCGTGGTCACGCGCCGGCCACCAGCCAGATGTTCTTCGCGGTGGAGGCAAGGGAGAATATCCCGGTCACGAACAGGGCGGCGCATTCCTTTTTCCCGCATTTGTGGTCAAAACACTGGTTCACGATATAGCATACAAGAATAATCGTCGCATAGAGATAAATGGAGAACACTCTGTTCCCGGAGGCGTAGATGGTGGGGGAAAATCCCAGCACCGCCGCCGAACCGAATCCTGCCGCCAGGAACATGGAGGCGGTCCAAAAGGATACGCTGTTCCCGAAGAGCCAGAACAGCTCGCAGAAAATCAAAAACAGTAAAACCGTCCCCGATGCCGCCCGGGCCACATCCACTCCCCTTGTGAGCATATTGACCCCGTATTCCTCCCAGGGGAAGAAAGTATCCGGCGCCAGCACCTGGAACCTCTGCAGCAGGATGATGCCCACTGCCAGGCTCAGCCACAGGGAAACGGCCACGGAAACGGCCTTTTTCCACTTTTTCGCCGGGCCCGTGAGCAGGATCAGCGAAAGCAGGAAGACAAGGGTGAAAGCGGCGAAATTGATGCCGGAGGTGTAGAAATAGTAATCTGAGGCGTGGAAAAACCCCCGCATCAGCTTCTCGAAAAATGTCCAGTCCGCATGCTCCGGCAGCCAGGTCTGGGCCTCGATGACCATTCTCACCGCATCTCCGGGACAGGTGAGCACGAACAGGATGCTGGCGATGGAGATGACTATCTGGCATATCTGCATCCGGCATATTTTTTTGCGAAGCACGGCACAGTAGATACAGGAGCACAGATAGACGCCCAGGACCACTGCGCCCACCTGCTCATGATTGCAGGAGAGTATCGCCGAAAGGATATACAGGGCGTTCTCCCACCAGGCGCTTCTTTTGCCGTCCAGGAACTTCCGCAGCGGAAACAGCGCCACCAGGCCTAAGGAGATGGATATCAGGTAGATGCCCGTGGTGGTGATCCATCCGGCGCTGGCATAGTGGGAAAAGGGAAAAGCCCCTACCAGCATGCACAATACCGAGTTTTTCCATACGGAATCCCGAATCTCCAGAAGATAGCGGATGGAGAGGGCGATGATCAGGATATTCACCACGCAGAATAGCCGCCAGACCATCATATCCACATTGACCAGCAGCACTACCAGCGGCTCCGTGACCATCCTGGAAGACCAGTTTGAGTACATCTGTGACAGAAAGGCGAACAGATCCTCCGCGCTGCCTGCCTCTATGCTCTGATAGTAAAAGTCATCCCGGGTAGGTTCCGTGACCATGCAGAACATGGCAAACAGGAATGCGGCCAGCAGGATGTAGGGCAAAATATATTTCTTTTCCCGAAATTTCTGAATCATTCATTTCTCCTTATCGTTCAGGGCTTGCCTGATGCTTTTTACACTCTACCACAAATGGAGGGGAATGGCAAGATGCCCCGGCGAACCGGCAGGCCGGACATATGCGGAAAAGAAATATTCTGATGGTTTTTCCGCCGGGAAAATTGATTGCCTCCGGGAATGGTATATTGACAATCGGGAAAAATAATGCAGTATAATACCGCATTGAACGACTGGTATCTGGAGGATGATTTGGAATCATTGAAGAATTGTCTGAGAAAATGTATCGGGACACTGGTAATATGACAAAATGTAATACAATTTATGAGGTGATGACTATGTGCACAGCAGCGACTTATCGGACAAAGGATTTTTATTTCGGACGTACTTTGGACTATGATTTTTCCTATGGGGAGGAGATTGTGGTGATGCCCCGCAACCACCCCCTGCAGTTTCGCGGCGCGGGGAAGATGGAGAGCCACTACGCGATAATCGGCATGGCCCATATGGAGGGCGGATACCCGCTTTTCTACGATGCCGTGAACGAAAAAGGGCTGGGCATGGCGGGTCTGAATTTCGTGGGAAACGCGGTGTATGGGAAAGACGTGTCGGGCAGGGACAATGTGGCCCAGTTCGAGTTCATTCCCTGGATTCTTGGTCAGTGTGCCGGCATAAAGGAGGCGAAAGCCCTGCTGGAGAGAATCCATCTGACGGATACCCCATTCAGCGACAGGCTGCCCATAGCACAGCTCCACTGGCTGATTGCGGACAGAGAGGGCGCTGTTACGGTGGAGTCCGTGAAAGACGGCCTTAAGGTGTATGACAACCCCGCAGGCGTACTGGCCAACAACCCGCCCTTTGGGGAGCAGATGTCGCAACTGTCCAATTATATGCATCTGTCGCCAAAGGAACCTGAGAACCTGTTCTCGGACAAGCTGTCCTTAAAACCTCACGGCCGGGGCATGGGGGCGCTGGGGCTGCCCGGGGACCTTTCCTCCCAGTCCCGTTTCGTGCGCGCGGCCTTTACGAAGATGAATTCCATCTCCGGGGATTCCGAGTCCGAGAGCGTCAGCCAGTTTTTCCATATCCTGGGCTCGGTGGACCAGCAGCGGGGATGCTGCCAGGTGGGGGAGGGGAAATATGAGATTACCATCTACACTTCCTGCTGCAATGCGGACAGGGGCGTCTATTATTACACCACTTATGAGAACCACCAGATTTCGGCTGTGGATATGTACCGGGAAGATTTGGACGGCGACAGGCTGGCCAGATTTCCGCTGGTTCTGGGACAGCATATCCTGATGCAGAACTGACAAAATATCCAGGCGGGAAAGAAAAGGGAATCACGGCGGAGAAAGGGCTGGCGATAAGGCGGAATCCTATTGCCAGCCCTGCTTTTAGGCTGGAGCGGAGGAATCTGCGAGATTTCCGTCAGATCAAATCCCTATGACAGGCGCCTCGATATGTTTAGAAAAATTTTGGTAGTAAAGATAGGGTTTACATGGTAAAATAAGACCATATTCATGAAGTGAAGAGGCCGGATGGCCATAAATACCATGAGTGTGGCTGTGCTCATGGTAAAATGTTTTTATAAAAGGCGCACTGAGCAAAACGGAAGAAAGGCATGGAACATGATATGTACGATGTAGCAATCATAGGCGCAGGCGTGGCAGGCGGGCTGCTGGCCAGGACGCTGGCGGCATATGACATAAAAATCTGCATTCTGGAAAAGGAGAGCGATGTGGCCATGGGCTCCACCCGGGCCAATTCCGGCATCGCCCACGCGGGATACGACGCTGAGGAGGGGAGCCTGAAAGCGAAGCTGAACGTCCGGGGCTCCCGGCTGATGGAGCAGGTGACGAAAGAGTTAGGCGTTCCTTACCGCAGGACGGGCTCTCTGGTCATAGGTTTCGGGGACGAGGACAGGGAGACCATTGAGAAACTCTGCGCCAGAGGCCTGAGGAACGGTGTCCAGGGGCTGCAGGTCATAGACGGGGAGGAGGCAAGGCGTCTGGAGCCCGGCCTTTCCGACAGTGTGACCTGTGCCCTCTACGCGCCCACGGCCGGAATCGTCTGCCCCTATGAGCTCGCCATCGCCGCAGTGGGCAATGCCATGGACAACGGCGCGGAGCTGATGCTGGATTTTGAAGTAAATCATATTGAGAAAAAAGAGGGGCATTATGAAATCTTTTCGGATGCCTGCGGCGAGAATTGCTGTGAGAACCTGCAAAAGCCCCGTAAGGTCTGCGCCAGATATGTGGTAAATGCCGCCGGAATCTATGCGGATGAGATTGCCAGGCTGGCAGGGGACGACTCCATACAGATTCACCCCCGCAGGGGCGAATATCTGCTGCTGGACAGGGAATGCGGCAACCTGGTGTCCCGCACTATTTTCCGCACCCCCTCCAAAAAAGGAAAAGGCATCCTGATCACGCCCACGGTGGACGGCAATCTGCTGCTGGGGCCTACTTCGGTGGACGGCGAGGACAAGGAGGACAAAGCTACCACGGAGGAGGGGCTGGCGCAGATCATGACCAGGGCGCAGGAGAACGTGAAGAATCTGCCCCTTCGCAAGGTCATCACTTCTTTCACGGGCCTGCGCTCCGCAGGGAACACGGGTGACTTCATCATCACGTCACCTAAGGAAGGCTTCATCAATGTAGCGGGAATCGAGTCTCCGGGACTTACCGCCGCCCCTGCCATTGCGGAGTATGTGGCGGAAATGCTGGCAGGACAGGGACTTGCCCTGAAGCGGAAAGAGGACTATCAGCCTTTCCGCAAGCCGGTGTACGCTTTCCGGAATGCCTCCGTGGAAGAGAAGAACGAGATGATTCGCCGGGACAAAGCCTACGGCAGGGTAGTCTGCCGTTGCGAGACTGTCACGGAGGGGGAAATCGTGGCCGCCATCCGGCAGAATCCGCCTGCCCGGGACTTAGACGGGATCAAGCGCCGCACCAGGGCCCAGATGGGCCGGTGCCAGGGAGGATTCTGTATGCCGTATCTGGCGGAGATTCTTGCCAGGGAATGGGGAGTGCCCTATGAGGAAATCACGAAATCCGGCGAGGGCTCTGAAATCAGCGTCTGCAGGACGAAGGGATAAATAAAGCGGAACAAGGCGCCGCAAATGAGCCAGAGGAAAGATGCCAGGGATAGAAAACGGCACAGAAGCAGCAAAGGAGACAAAAACGAATGACGGATTTGGTTATCATAGGGGGCGGCCCCGCCGGGATGAGCGCGGCAGTGGCCGCATATGAGAGCGGCATCAGGGATATCCTGATACTGGAGCGGGACGCTCAGCTGGGAGGCATCTTGCAGCAGTGTATCCACAACGGCTTCGGGCTGCACCGCTTCGGGGAGGAGCTGACAGGCCCGGAGTATGCCTGGAAATATGAAAAACAGGTGCGCGAGCTGGGCATTCCCGTAAAATTGAACACCATGGTGCTGTCCGTCACCCCTGACAGAGTGATTACGGCCACCAATGAGGAGGAAGGCATTTTCGCCATAGAAGCCAGGGCGATCATCCTTGCCATGGGCTGCAGGGAAAGGCCCAGAGGCGCCCTGAACATCGCAGGCACCCGCCCGGCGGGAATCTACAGCGCGGGCACCGCCCAGAAGCTGGTGAACCGGAAAGGCTATCTGCCGGGCAAGAGCGTGGTCATCTTAGGTTCCGGCGACATCGGCCTCATCATGGCCAGGCGCATGACTTTAGAGGGCGCAGAGGTGAAAGCTGTGTGCGAGCTGATGCCCTATTCCGGCGGGCTGGCCCGAAATATCGAGCAGTGTCTGAATGATTTCGGCATTCCCCTGAAGCTGAGCCATACCGTGGTGGAAATCCACGGCAGGAAAAGGCTGGAGGGCGTCACCATCGCCAAAGTGGACGAAAACCGCCGCCCCATAGAAGAGACAAAAGAATACATTCCCTGCGACACGCTGCTTTTATCCGTGGGCCTGATTCCTGAGAACGAGCTGACCCTGCAGGCAGGAATCGGCATGGATGTTGTCACAGGCGGGGCCGTGGTGGATCAGGACAGACAGACTTCCCGGGAAGGGATATTCACCTGCGGCAATGTGCTCCATGTGCATGACCTGGTGGACTTCGTGTCCGAGGAGGCCGCCGTGGCCGGAAAGAGCGCCGCGGAATACATCAGAGGCGAATCCGGACAGGAGTGCGATATTCCCATTGGGGCGGATGGAAAGATACGGTATACCGTTCCTCAGAGAATCACGAAGCGTAAGGATATCACCTTGTTTTTCCGGGTGGCGGACATATACCGCAATGTGAAGATTAATGTGGTAGGCGACGGCAGAGTCATCCATTCCGTCAGGAAGCCGAAAGCCGCGCCGGGGGAAATGGAGAGCCTGCTGCTGAAAGCGCCGCTTTTTGAGGGCGTATCAAAGCTGTCCTTACAGCTGGAGGAGCTTGGGTAAGTCATGCGCAGGCAAAGGAACATCCGGGATATACGGAACGCATATGACGCAGTCTGAGAGTTTGATGCAGGCAGCGAGCTTCAGAAAATAGAAGGAGTACACGCAATGACAAAGCGAGAGATGACATGTATCATATGCCCCATGGGCTGCCCCGTCACAGTGGAGATGAGGGGAGAGGAAATCGCCTCCATAAGGGGCAACACCTGCAAGCGCGGCGCGGCCTACGCGGAGGCGGAGGTGCGCCACCCCGAGCGCACAGTCACCAGCACCATGCGCTGCGAAAATGGCGGGATTCTGTCCGTAAAGACCGACAGGCCCATCCCCAAAGCGAAAATCATGGACTGCATGAGCCTGATCAATGCCCATACAGTGAAACTTCCGGTCTCTATCGGGGACATCCTGCTGTCAGACGTTTTCGGAAGCAATGTGGTAGCTACGGAAAATAAATCTTAATCGCAGAAAATCATAATCATAGAGACAGATAAGTCCGTAAAAGAGAGGTGTTTGTGTGAATCACAAGCTAAAAGAAAAAATCTTGGAGTCGGTCTCGGCTGTGCTGCCTATCACGGGAATCGTCCTTTTGCTCAGCATCCTGCTGGTTCCAGTTGACTTAGGGATCATGGTGATGTTCCTTGTGGGCGCGATTCTGCTGGTGATAGGAATGGGATTCTTCCAGCTGGGCGCGGAGATGTCCATGACGCCTCTGGGGGAAGGCATCGGTGTCCAGATATCAAAGACACGGCACATTCCCCTGATTTTTCTGACAGGCTTTTCCATGGGAGCCATCATCACGATTTCCGAGCCGGATCTGCAGGTGCTGGCGGAACAGGTGCCCGCTGTTCCCAACCTGACCCTGATTCTCACAGTGGCCGTGGGAGTGGGAATCTTCCTGGCGGTGGCAATCCTGAGAATCCTGTTCCAGATTAACCTTTCTACGATATTAATTATACTGTATATCACATTAACCGGCATATCTTTTCTGGTCTCCAGGGATTTCCTGGCGGTGGCCTTTGACTCCGGCGGCGTGACCACCGGTCCCATGACGGTTCCGTTCATCATGGCCATGGGCGTAGGTCTCGCCTCGGTCCGCGGTGACAAGAATGCCTCCAGCGACAGCTTCGGTCTGGTAGCCCTTTCCAGCGTGGGTCCGATTCTGGCAGTGCTGATTCTGGGCATGTTCTTCAGCCCCGGGGAGACGGCCTACAGCGCCTCTTCCGTGGCGGCTGTGAGCACCACCCGGGATGTGGTAAAAGAATTCCTGTTCAATATGCCCTCCTATATCAAAGAAGTGCTGATATCGCTGATTCCTGTGGCTGCCGTGTTCGCCCTGTTCCAGAGACTGTCCCGCCGCTATCCCCGCAGACAGGTAAAACGAATCACGGTGGGCTTTGCCTATACATATCTGGGCCTGGTGCTGTTCCTCTGCGGCGTCAATGTAGGCTTCGCGCCGCTGGGCTCCCTCCTGGGCAATGAGATTGCCTCGGAGGTCTGGAGATGGCTGCTGGTGCCCATCGGTATGCTGATAGGCTATTATATCGTGAAAGCGGAACCTGCCATCCAGGTGCTGAACCGCCAGGTGGAGGGCGTGACCAATGGCTCTGTGTCCGCGAAATCCATGAACCGCTGCATGTCCTGGGGCGTGTCCGCCAGTGTGGGCCTGTCCATGATACGGGTGCTGACGGGCGTTCCCGTTCAATGGATCATCATACCCGGCTATCTGATTGCGCTGCTTCTCTCCAGGTTCGTGCCGAAGATGTTCGTGGGTATCGCATTCGACTCCGGCGGCGTGGCCAGCGGACCTATGACGACCACGTTCCTGCTTCCCCTGAGCATCGGAGCCTGTGAGGCCGTGGGCGGGAACCTGATGACGGATGCTTTCGGGGTGGTGGCGCTGGTGGCTCTGACGCCGCTGATTGCCATTCAGCTGATGGGAATCCTGTATCGGTACAAGCTTAAGACCACGGAGAAGGCCGCTGTACGGGAAGCGGAAATCCTTGCTATGGATGGTGTGGATGATATCTTTGAATTCCAGGAGGGAGAGGAAGATGGGGGACAATTATAAAAACATATCGTATCGGATGCTGCTCCTGATCGCCACGCCGAAGCTGGTAGACAAGGCGGCGGGCATGTTCAAAGAGGGAAATGTCCCTACCGAGTACATCTTCCACGGACAGGGGACCGCCACCAGCGAAATCATGGACATGCTGGGACTGGACGGCGTGGACAAGAATATCCTCATGGGCATGCTGCCCAAGCCCTTTGCGGATGAAATGCTGAAAAAACTCCGCAAAAGCCTGCATCTGGGGATGCCCAACACGGGAATAGCGTTCACCCTGATACTGTCAGGGGGCAGCGGGTATCTCATCCAATTGATGGAAGGACTGGAGCCGGAGGAAAAAAAGAATGTTGCGGAGAGGAACGAAGGGGATATGGCAGATTATAGCTTGATTATGACAATCGTGAATCAGGGATTCAGTGAGGAAGTGATGAATGCGGCAAGGCCCCGGGGCGCGTCCGGCGGCACGGTGTTCCACAGCAGGAGAATCGGGAATGAAGAAGCCATGAAATTCTGGAAAATCAGCGTGCAGGAAGAGCGGGAAGTAGTCCTTATCCTGGCCCAGAAAGAGGATAAGCCGGCCATCATGCAGGAAATCGGAAAACAGTGCGGCATGAAGAGCAAGGCCCAGGGCATCGTCATGTCCCTGCCGGTGGACGGAATTGCGGGGCTGGATTGATAAAGGACTCTCAGGAAATCAGAAGTCATTTATCTCATATAAGTACAGTTTTCCTTTTTTCCCCACCCTTTTTACGGTTTCCATATAAAATAAGATATTCAGCGACACCTGGGCCAGAGTCTGGGAGATATGGGCGGCTTTGGCGAACTCCCTGGAGGTGAAGGCCCCCTCCAGATCCGGAGGGACGAACTGCATGAAATCTTCCGGGCGCTGGACTTCTATCTCCTGCACCAGCTCCGTGGGGATGCGGTCATAGCGGCTGGCCCCCTTTTTCCTGTCTTTGCTCCAGCCGTTCAGCAGCTTGTACTCTTCCATGTTCATCAGCACCACCCGCAGGCGCAGGTTGGGATTCTTCAAGAACATCTTGATCTTGTACAATTCCGGAAAAACAGCATAGGGACTGCCCTTTAAGGGGGACTTGCGCTTCTTGCTCAACTCCCCGCTTTCCTCGTCTATCCAGATGATCCATTTTTCCCGGGGGATGGGATAGACGATGGTCACCGGGTACAGGGGCAGGAAAGCGGAGAGCTTGTCCCGCATTTTATTGAACTGCCTGGTCTGGATTTCGATGATCTCGCCGCCGCAGAAGATATCGGCCACATAGTTTTCGATGGGGATCTCCTGCCTGTCCTCGTCCGGCTCATAGTAGTTTTTCAGGATGGCATGGACTGTCTTCTCCGACAGGGTGCCGATGCCCAGCCGTTGTCTGTCTATTCCTATGATTTTTCTCTTTGCTTCTTCAAAGGCTTTTTTATCCGGCATATGGTTCCTCGCTTTTGCTGCCGCGTTTGCATGATTTCCAAAGCATAGACCGGGCAGATATTCCATGTCCGTTCGGTCTATGTGGCTGGGCGGACAGGAACGCGGTTTTCATAAATTCCTTTCAAATCAAGCATAGATAGGGATATGTCCAACGCACCGACCGTAAATCCCTCGCTTTTGGCACATCCCTTCGGTCAGATGTCGCAAGGTTCCTCACAAACGCATCTCAAGAACTCATTCCTTTCTGATTCACATTTTAGAGATATGCAGTAATTTTGTCAAGTGCAGAATCCTTTGATAGAAATATATACTACAAATTTAAATATACCTTGACAGACGAGGTATATTGTAATATAGTGTAACCAGAAAGGAGAGTCAGCCATGTCAATTACGTCCGATATTTTACGGGGGCATACCGAGGCCATCATCCTGTCCCATCTGCTGGAGCAGGACAGCTATGGCTACCAGATCAACAAGGACATCATGAAGAAGACCGACAACCGCTGCGAGCTGAAAGAGGCCACCCTGTATTCCGCGTTCCGGCGGCTGGAGCAGGCCGGCTACATACGCACCTACTGGGGGGACGAGACAGTGGGTGCCAGACGCCGCTATTACTCTATCACGGAAGAGGGGCGCCTGGCGTACCAGGCTTACAAGCGGGACTGGGAGGAAGCCAAGGCCACGATCGATCAGCTGCTGAAATGAGACGGCGGCATAAAATCTCTGTATATCAGAAAGGAAAGAAGAACATGAACGAAAAAATCAGAAAGCATATCAATGAACTGTTCAAGGATGCGCCCAAGACCAGGAGAGCCATGGAGCTGAAAGAAGAGATGGCGGTGAACACCATAGAGAAGTACGAAGACCTGATTGGCGAAGGCTATCAGGAAGAGGACGCGTTCCAGAACGTCATCAATTCCATCGGGGACGTGACGGAGCTGTTTGAGGATTTGAAAGAGAAGAGCCTGTTCGCGCTGCCGGAGAAGGAGCGGAAGAAAAAGGCCATGCTGACAGCCGCCGCCGTGGGGATCTATATTTTCGCAGGCGTCGTCCTCATCGTCAGCCTGGTAATCAATGACCTGTTTTTTGGGGGAGCGGAGACGGGGATTCTGGGGCTGGCCCTTGCGGTGCTGATATGCATCCCGCCCACCTGCATGCTGGTCTATGCGGCCAACATGTACCCTGTCCACAACAGGAAAGAAGAGAATCTGGTGGAGCTTTACAAAGAGGCCGCGACCTCAGGCAGCAGGGAAAAGGCGGTCAGGCAGTCCGTCAGCGTAATCATCTGGCTGGTGACGCTGCTGCTCTATTTTGCCATCAGTATGAAGACCAGGCGCTGGGAGATAACCTGGCTGGTGTTCCTGGTGGGAGCCTGTGCCCAGATGATTGAGGTGCTGATATTCAACCTGAAGCACATGGGTTCCTGAAATTGACTTGCTTGGTCAAAACAGGTTCCATAGGAAAGGTTCCATGGGACATTATTGCTCCGGCGCTGTGACAAGAGCCGGGAAAGGGGCTGCCGGGCCTATGGGCGGATGCCGCTGTAGCAGGCCGCGGCAGAGGAATGGAGAGGAATGGAGAGGAATATGAAACGATTGCATATGATTCTGATTGGCCTGATTGGCCTGCTGATGGTCATGCTGTGCGTGCTTCTGGGGGTTTCCCTGATAAGGGGCAGGCGCCTGGAAACCGGACATGGGAACTATTCCCTGGTACAGGAAAAGAGCTTTCCTGCGGAGGACATCCGCAGCCTGAAGATTGACTATGGCAGCAGCGCCCATGACGTGCTGTTTTATCAGGGGACAGGAGATGAAATCATTGTCCGTGAATATATGAACTTTGAACCGAATAAAAGCCAGCTTTCCAAAGTGCAGGAGACCGGAGGGGAGCTTACGGTAAAGGGAGCGGGAAAAGGCCTGTTTTCTTTCTGGTTTGGTTTTTCGCAGGGATCCTATACGGAGATTTATCTGCCTGCAGGATTGGCGGAAGGAATGGATGCGCTCTCCGTAAAAACTGTAAGCGGCGATGTATTGTCCGAAATCGGACTGACATGCCTGGGCAATCTGATGGTGTCCACCACCAGCGGCGATGTGAGGATTCCGGAGATAAAGGCGGATACGATGCAGATGTCTTCCACCAGCGGCAGTATCCGGCTGGAGTCTGTGCTGGCAGAAAGGACGGAAATCTCTACTACCAGCGGCGACATCACAATAGAGCAGGCCCGGGGACAGACAAAGATATCGTCCACCAGCGGAGAGATTTTGATATCCGGCCTGGAGGGGCCCTTACGGACATCCACCACCAGCGGTGACATTTCCCTGGGACAGGTGACAGGGGACATAACCTTATCCACTACCAGCGGCGCTGTCCGGCTGGAAAACGGCCAGGGAGATTTTGAGGCGGAAAGCACCTCGGGAGATATCCGGGTGGAGAATCTGGATGGGGACTTCAGGATGAACACCACCAGCGGCGAACTCTCCGTCTCCAGAGGGAACGGTTCCGGCACGGCGCACTCCGTTTCCGGGGACATACGGATTTTTCTGGAGGATTTGGCGGGAGATCTGGATATTTCCACTACCAGCGGGTCAGTGGGACTGGCGTTCCCGGAGACGGCGGATTTTCAGTTCAAGTTCAGCACCACCAGCGGCGAGTGCGAGGCTTTCTTTGAGGATGCGCTGTCCTTTGACAGCAAGAGAAAGAACGCGGAGGGCCGGTATGGGGACGGAGGGCATTCGGTGAAGATATCCACGGTCAGCGGGGATCTGTCCGTGCGGGAATTTTAGAGGGGCAATCTGCAAAAAAGCTTTGTGTTTCTGTCCGAAATAAGGTACAATGAGTTTATTCACGGCAGGACAGAGACAGGAGGAATAAGCGATATGGCAGAGAGGCCCCAAATAAAAAAAGAAAATGTAAAGCCCTTATTCGAGTCCCCGTATCTGCGGGTGGCAGATCTGCAGTACGCCCCGGGGAAACACTACTATGACGCCACCAGACGAACCATGGAGAACCTTACTGCCGTAAAGTCGGATGAAGAATTTCAGTCCATGCTGGCGGACGCGGTGAGCTGCTTCGTCATTCTGGACGGGGAGGGAGAGGAACCGAGGCTCCTGCTCTCCTATGAATTCCGCTATCCGGCAGGCCAGTACCTGCTCAGCGTGCCGGCGGGACTCATTGACGAGGAGGACAGAGATAAACCGGATGCTCTCATTACCACGGCCATCCGGGAGATCAAGGAGGAGACTGGCCTGGCGATTCAGGATACGGATTCCGTCAGGATAGTGAATCCGCTGGTCTTTTCCACGCCGGGACTGACGGATGAGAGCAATGCGCTGGTGTGCGCCGTGCTCCGTTCGGCACGGCTTTCGGACTTGTCCCAGGAGGGAGCGGTGGGCTCCGAGCAGTTCGACGGCTTCTGCCTGTTGACGAAAAGCCAGGCCCGGGAAGTCCTGGGCACAGGCCGGGATGAGCGGGGGAAATATTATCCGTTGTATACATGGGCGGCGCTGCTGTATTTTGTATCAGATATGTGGCGGCAGTAAGCAGGCTGCGTATTCGGAGAGCTCTCTGACAGCATAAAAAAGAATGGAGGAATCATTCTCATGAAAATGATTAAAATCAGTGAAAATGTGCCGGAGACATCAGCCATCGGCCTGGGATGTATGCGGATTACCGGCCTGGGAAACGAAAAGGCCCTGCGGGAGCTGGTGGAGGTTTCCATGGAGGCGGGAATCAATTTCTTCGATCATGCGGATATTTACGCAAAAGGAGAGGCGGAAGCTGAGTTTGGCAGGATTTTGACGCCTGAACTCCGCAGCCGGATGGTGATACAGACTAAATGTGCCATCCGCCCCGGCATCTGCTATGATTTTTCCAGGGAACATATATTAGAGTCCGTGGACGGCAGTTTAAAGCGGCTGAATACAGATTATATCGATATCCTGCTCCTGCACCGGCCGGACGCGCTGATGGAGCCGGAGGAGGTGGCGGAGGCTTTTGACAGTTTGAAAAAGGCCGGGAAAGTCCGCGCCTTTGGGGTCAGCAACCACAATCCCATGCAGATGGAGCTGCTGAACAGCTGCCTGTCGGAGCCTCTGCGGGTGAACCAGATACAGTATTCCGTGGCTCATTGTCCTACTATTGACGCAGGACTGAACGTGAATATTCAAAATGACGCGGGATGCAACAGAGACGGCAGCGTGATAGAGTACTGTAGGCTGAAGAAGATGACTATACAGGCGTGGTCTCCATTCCTGTACGGCATGTTCGAGGGCGTTTTCATAGGAAATGAAAAATTCCCGGAGCTGAACCAGGTCATGGATCGTCTGGCGGAGAAGTACCAGGTGACGCCCAATGCCATTGCCGTGGCGTGGATCATGCGCCATCCTGCCAATATCCAGACCATCGTGGGCAGCACCAATGCAAGGCGGGTGCAGGATGTCTGCAAGGCTTCTGATATCTGCCTGACCAGGGAGGAATGGTATGAGATGTATCTCGCGGCGGGGAAAAAGCTGCCCTGAGCGGCCGCAGCAGCCGGGCCGCGGAAGTTTCCGTCGTTGCTTCTGGTTCTGCTGCTTATGACGGGGGCTTTGGCTGAGGGGCGCGGGCTCCGGGAGAGCCGGATTGGGAAAGTGCAGCGGTCAGGGTTAATGTGAAGCGGACGGTGGTTTCCGCGTCATCGGAGTGCAGGCAGCGGGAGTGGTTTTCTGTGCCATTGGTGTCCGGGCAGAGGGAGTGGCTTTTCGCATCGTCTGCATTTTGGCTGGGGGACAGTTCTGTCCGGGGGAGGGCCTGTGCGGTCAGGGTGCCGCCCATGGCTTCTGCCAGGGATTTTGCTATGGTCAGCCCCAGGCCTGAGCCGCCTTTGCTCCGGGAGGCATCATTTTTATAAAAACGATTAAATAAATTCGGTATATCGTCCTCCTTGAGACGGACGGAATCATTTTGAAAGAAAATCTGAACCAGCCCGCAGCTTTCTGACATATGGATGTCCAGATAGCTGCGGGCATATCTTCCGGCGTTCTGGAGCATATTTGCGAAAATGCGCTCACAGGCGTCCTTGTTTCCCCGAACCATTACCGGGTGCTCCGGCAGAAAGCTTTCCAGGCGCAGACAGGCCTTTTCCAGCATTTGCCAGTGCCCGGCCAGGCTTTCTTTCAGGAGTCTGCAGACATCCACATCCCGGATTTCCAGAGAATACTCCCGGGCGTTCAGCTGAGAGAAAGCGTAGAACTGGGAAACCAGCCGCTCCATGGCGCGGGCGTTGCGCTCCAGGATTTCCAGGGACTCCGCCTGACGGGAAAGCATTTCCCATGCCGCTTTCTGTGCTGTGCGCTGCCTCGAAATATCCTCAGACGCTGCCTGGTGGGGGTGTGCCGCCTGTGTTGTGGTTTGCGCCGGAATGTCCGGGGATTCCGTCTGCAAGAGCGCTATGCTCTGGGCCATGTCCCGCTTCATCCACTTTAGATAACCGAGAATCACCGTCAGCGGCGTCCGCAAGTCATGGCTGATATCTTCCATCTGCTTCTGGAATTCCGTCTCCCGCTTTTCATATTCCAGGCGCTGCCTGCGCACTTCCTCCAGAGTGCCGTTGACGGCTTCCATGGCCTGTTCCAAAGTCCGGTCCGGCAGGGGCAGATGCAGAATCTGGTTCCTGGACACATCCTTTTGGATTTCCAGCAAATCCCGTTTCATCTCCCTGAGCGCCCGCTTCAGTGCAAAATACCGGAAAGCAAAATACCCTCCCGCGACGGCAAAAAGCACGCACAGCAAAATTGCCGCCGGAATATTCCCCTCCAGGATATCCCGCCCCGGAAAAGCCGCGCCCTGGAGAACGCCGGCAAGAATAAAGTTCTGTGATAGGAACGAGAAGAATGCCATGGTAAGCTCCTTTCCAAATCCAATCCTGAAAACTGCCGAAAAGGAAGTCGATTATCGGTACAGCAAATAGACGCAATCCTGTCCCGCAAGGCAAAGAGCAGGCTGACGGCTTGGAATCCGGCGTCAAAGTTCCCTCTTCCGCAATAAAACCACGCCCAAAGCGCCAAAGACCACGATTTCCGCCCCGCCGGCAATCAGGCATTTCGCCATCCCCTGTGCCGTGTCCCATATAGCGACGCACTCGGACATGTTGACCCGGGACTGCGCCGTGAGGAAATTTGCGGGCATCCACAGGGCGATATCCAGCAGAAGAGTCGAACTGGCGGTGGTCAGGGCCATGCCCGCCAGCAGCAGGATTTTCGGCAGAAAGACCAGGACGGCCAGCCAAACCAGAATGCTGACGATGCTTTTGTCAAAAACCTCCAGCAGCACATTCGCCAATACCAGGGAAGCGATGGCAATCAGGGACATAGCCGGGAGTTCCAACAGCAGATCCGCCGCTGTGGTAGGCCCGGCGGAATCCAACAGCAGTTCGGCGCTGCAGATATATACCGGCAAAATCATCACCAGAATCACAAATGACACCGCCAGGCTGACGATGCACTTGCCCGCCAGCAGCTCCAGCCGGGACATCCCATAGGAGATGCAGTTCTGTTCGGTGCGGTTGCGCCTGTCCGATTCATAGAGCATCACAGCCACATCGGAAGCCACATAGCAGAATATCATAGGCATGGCCACTACATTGGAATAAGAGAAAGAGGTAATGCCATACCGGAAGCCCTCCAGCCCCTTCAAAAGACACAGCACAATGTTCATCAGCAGGACCAGCCCTACAAAGACGGCGGCTGTCTCCCGGATTTCCGGGCTGCGGGAAGCCCTGTAAAGTTCACTTTTGACATAATTCAGCATATTCCGTTCCCTCCGTTCTTCAGGTTCATGTAATATTCTTCCAGGGAAGCGCGCCGGAGCTCCAGCCCCCTGATATAAAGCCCGTTTTCCGCGGCAAGGCGGCTGTATTCTTCCGGCTCCCGCAGACACTTCAGAATCCGGATTGTCCGTTCGGGCAGCACCTGGAAAGGCTCCTCCGGAAAATGCTTTGCCAACAGGGCTGCGTACTCTTCCGGATTCGTGACGGAGATGTCCAGGCAGTCGGAGCATTTTTCATGGAGCTTCTCGGCGGATATCTCCTCCAACAGCTTCCCCTTGTTCAGGAAACCGAAGACTGTGGCAGTCTGCTGCAGCTCCGACAGGATGTGGCTGGACAGCAGAATGGTGAGGTTCTTCTCCCGGTTCAGGCGGAGGAGCAAAGCGCGGAATTCGATGATGCCGCTGGGATCCAGGCCGTTGATGGGCTCATCCAGCACCAGGAGCCGGGGCTCCCCGATCATGGCGATGGCCAGCCCCAGGCGCTGCTTCTGGCCCATGGAGAGCTTTTTGCATTTTGCTCTCCTCTTTTCCTGGATATCGGTCAGCTTCAGGACTTCCTCCACCTTTTCCCTGCCGGGGATGCCCCTTTGGATGCGGTAGTATTCAAGCGTGTCTTCCACCGTCAGATTGGGGAAAAAACCGGGCTGCTCAATCATGGCGCCCATCTGTCTCCGGCAGCGGCGCAGTTCCTGTTCCGCGAACTGGCCGAACAGCCGCAGCTCCCCCGCCGTAGGGAAGATGTGTCCGGCCAGGAGCTTCAGGAAAGTGGACTTCCCGGCGCCGTTGTCGCCGATGAGCCCGTAGATGCTGCCGGTTCTGATGTGGAGATTCACCTGGTCTAAGGCAAGGACAGGGCCGTAGGATTTTGTGATTTGTTTTGCTTCTATGGCGTAATCGTTCATATTGACCTCCTCCTGGGGCAGCGGAAAGGTGGCGCCCGGACTTCCTGCTGCTTAAGCATTGCTATAAATGGCTGCCATGCATGGCAGCTGTCCGCCGGGCAGACTGAGCTTTCCGGCTGACAGTCATAGTATAAACCATGAGGGGTGAATAAGTCATAAAGAACTTTTAAAGATGTCGTAAAGTTTGAGGGAAGAAGCGTGGGTGATAGAACAGGCCTGAAATGCTATTTCAACTTAAAACCAATACCATACACCGTCTGAATATATTCTTCTGAGGCGTCAGCCTCTTTCATCTTTCTGCGCAGATTGCTGACGTGGACATTCACGGTATTGTTTTCCCCATAGTAACCGTTTTTCCATACCTGCTCGTAAAGGCTCTCTCTGGAGAACACTTTTTCCGGGGACTGCAGAAAAAGGAGCAGGAGCTCATATTCATGGGAGGTCAGGGAAAGCTCCAGCCCATTGACAATTACTTTCCGGGATTCCGGATAAAGCATTATATTTTTATAGGAAAAAGGAAGCTGGCGCCGAGGCAGGCTGCCGGTGCGCCTGAGGGCCGCCTGGACCCGGGCAGCCACTTCCTCCGGCTCGAATGGCTTCGTGATATAATCGTCCGCGCCGCTTTTCAGGAGCGCCACCTTATCGTTCAGGGCGCTTTTGGCAGAGAGCACCAGGATGGGGGCAGAAAGGCGCTTTTTCTCCCGGATGTGCGTAAGAAGCTCTTCCCCGGTCAGCCCGGGCAGCATCAAATCCAAAAGAATCAGATTCGGTTCTTCGCGCTCCAGCAAAAGCAGCGCCTCCGTCCCGGAAAAGGCCTGTATCGTTCCGTAACCCTCAGCCTCCAGTATCCTTGCCAGCAGACGGTTGATATCCGTCTCGTCCTCTACAATCATGATTTTTGTCTGCATATCCTGTTCCCTCTCTGTCTGATGTTCCTTTTTCAATATAAGAAAGATACAAGGATTCGTCAAGAGGTTTCTTCTGAGGGCGTTAAGACAGCAGCTGTTCCTCATATCTGCTCATCATGATGAGGCTGGCTTCGTAGGCATTGAAAGCCTGCACAGCCTGGCGCCTTTCATTCCATGCTTTGATTTCCTGAGTCTGTTCCTGCTGTCTGGCGACAATCTGCTTTTTCTGAGTCTGTGTCGTCTGCCGTTTGGCCAGGGCCTTGTCTTTCAGGAACTGCGCATCATCCTTTCGGGCGAACACTTCCTTTGTCAGCCGGACCTGCTCCAGCCGGCGTTTCGTGAGCTGGCTCTTCAGGTACTTATCCTGCAGCATCTTAGCCAGGGCGCGTTTTTTCAGGTATTCTTTCAACAGCTTTTTCCTCCGGGCCCTCTTCGCCTGCTCGGCGGCAAGCCGTCTCCTTTCGGCGGCGCGCTTTGCCGGACAGTTATCCTGGAGCCCCAAAGTGTATGTCCGGCATTTGTCCCAGTCCTCGTCGATATGGATGAAAGCCAGTTTCGGAGGGCCTCCGCCGAAATTCGTCGCCTTGTTTTGGGCGATATATTCCAGGACCCTCTGCTCATACAGCGGGTCATTCTGCATTCTCCGATAGGCTGCGTCCGATATATCGATGAACCAGTCCACATGCTTTTGGGAGGGGTGCGTATATAAGCCCTTAATCCGGTCATGGATATACAGCTTGTATTCCGTCAGGGACATATCCTTTGGCGCAAGGCAGAATTTCTCCGCCATGGCATCGGAAAAACTGCTGTCTGTCTTCTCTTTGCCGCCCACAGAAGCGCTTTGCATATTGCCGTAACCAGTGCCTGCGGCGTAGCCTGTATCAATTGTGCCTGCCATAACATTTTCCCCCTTTCCGATGGATATCGCCTTTTTGGTTCTTGCTCTGTATATCGGAGAAAAGGGGGATTTTGCTGATGGCTGTTGGAACAAATTGAATTCAAAATGGCATTAACGGATAAAGTGCGTCCAGCAGTGCGCTTCTTTCTCCGGCAGGCCGTAAGTTTCCTTTCCAAGGGCAATGCTCTTCATCAGGAAAGACATGTTCCTTGCCAGCGTACGCATGGTCTGCAGCCCTTCTTCGTCCTGTGCCGCCTGCCCGGGTTCCCTCCCGTGGATGCTGTTCCAGTACTGGCTGGAGGCGATGGGCATGCCGCTGATGGTGAAGAACTTGTTCAGTTCATCAAAAGTGGAGGACAGACCGCCTCTCCTGGCTGCCACGACGCTTGCGCCTACTTTCATGGTCTTGTCGAAATGGGTGCTGTAGAAAAGCCTTGTGAGGAAAGCTGCCAAAGTGGCGTTGGCAGAGGCGTAATACACCGGGCTGCCCACCACCAGGCCGTCGCAGGCCTCGAATTTCGGTGCGATTTCATTCACCAGGTCGCCAAACACGCATTTGCCCTGTTCCGCGCATCTGCCGCAGGCGATGCAGCCCCGGATGTCCTTGCTGCCAATCTGGATGGTTTCCGTCTCGATGCCCTCTCCGGCGAAGACCTGCTCCATTTCCCGCAGGGCGATGGCAGTGTTGCCGCCTGTCCGGGGGCTTCCGTTGATGAGTAAGACTTTCATGATTGCAGTACCTCCTTTTTGGATGATTGTGGAAAAAATATCCTATGTAGCATTGTACCTCATTCGGCGCTGCCAGGCAAGGGCAGCAGGCTTTAAAATCCGCGCATTCTGTATGCCGCGAAAATCCGGACGGAAAACAGTGCAAGGGGGGGAACATCTGTAACAATCGGCAGGCTGCCGTCATATGCTAACTATGATCAGGAACTAGGAGAATGCTGACGATATGGCGATTGGATACTTGACCATACAGGCGCGGACCGCCCATGAGGCCGTTCCGCTGCAGGGAGTGGATATCAGGATACTGGACGATCAGGGGAACAGCCTTTACCATCTGTTCACGGACGAGAACGGGGAGACCCAGACGGTGCCTCTGGAGACGCTGGATAAGCGTTTTTCCCAAAATGAGAATTTTACAGGCCTGCCCTATATAGCCGTAAACGTGCTGGCTCAGAAAGCGGGATTTGACAGCCTCTATGTGTCCGCCATCCCCATTTATGATGGGGAGCGGGCCGTGCTGCCTATGGTGCTTCTGCCCATGCAGCAGACCCGGCGCCGCCCGGAGCAGATGAAGATTTTCGTGGGCAAGCCCGCCGTGGCCATGCAGGAAGCGCGGAACCAGGAGGGCCCGGCCAGCATCGCAGGGAGTGCCGCGGGGGCACAGGGAGAGGAAAACGGCGCGGAAGGAACCGCGGGAGAGGGAACGGAAGATGCCGGAGGGAGGGTGTTGCGCCAGGTGGTGATACCGAACCCCATTACGGTGCATCTGGGCGCTCCCGGCGCCAATGCCTCCAATGTACAGGTGTCTTTCCCGGATTATGTGAAGAATGTGGCCAGCAGCGAAATCTATCCTACCTGGCCCGACGCGGCATTGCGGGCAAATATTTATGCCATTATTACGTTTGCTTTGAATCGGATTTACACAGAATGGTACAGGAGCCGCGGATATAATTTCGACATCACCAGCAGCACGGCTTATGACCAGAATTTCGTGTATGGCCGGGCTATCTATGAATCCATCAGCAGGATTGTGGATCAGATTTTTAATGAATATGTGCGCAGACCGGGACAGATTGCGCCTTATTTCACGTCCTTCTGCAACGGCACCACCGCCACCTGCCAGGGGATGTCCCAGTGGGGCACGGTGACATTGGCCAATCAGGGCCTTGCGCCTCTGCAGATTCTGCGCTCCTATTATCCGAAAGATGTGGAGATTGCCCGGACCGATATTGTCACGGGGGCGGTGACCTCCTATCCCGGGACGGCTCTGCGGGAGGGGAGCACGGGGCTTGACGTGCAGACGATTCAGACCTACCTGAATCGAATCCGGCGCAATTATCCGGCTATTCCTGCCATCACGGATCCGGAGGGGACTTTCGGCAGCAGCACTAAGGCCGCTGTGACCAAGTTCCAGAGCATCTTCGGGCTGGCAGCGGACGGCATCGTGGGAAAAGCCACCTGGTACAAGATTTCCAGCCTGTACAGCGCGGTGGCCAGGCTGGCGGAGCTGAACAGCGAGGGCAATACCTTAGGAATAGGGACGGTTCCGCCCAGCGCGGTCCTGCGCCAGGGCTCGCGAGGACAGGATGTCATCACGCTGCAGTATCTGCTGGATGTGATGTCCGAGTATTACCCTACGGTTCCGGCTCCGGCCCAGGACGGCATCTTCGGCAGCGGCACCAGGCAGTCAGTGATAGCATTCCAGCGGGCCGTGGGGCTTACGCCGGATGGAATAGTGGGGCAGGCTACCTGGAGAAAGCTCTATGATGTGTACAGAGGGATAGGAGACAATGTGCCGGGAACGGGGGGCGGCACCCAGCAGCCCGGCGGAGGCGGCACAGGTGTGCAGGAGTACACTGTCCGGGCCGGGGACAGTCTCTGGTTGATTGCCCGGAGATACGGCACCACGGTGGAGGCCATCAAGAGCCTGAACGGCCTCACCAGCGACCTGATTAATGTGGGGCAGGTGCTGAAGCTCCCCGCGGGGAGTACCGAGGGCTCCTGGGAATATACGGTTCGTGCCGGAGACACGCTGTGGCTGATTTCCAGAAGATTCGGAACTACGGTAGACGCCATCAAGGGCCTGAACGGCCTGACCAGCGATGTGCTGAATATCGGCCAGGTGCTGCGGATTCCCGGATGACAGGCGCAGGACTGCGGAACCAGGGCATTTTCGCATGGATTGCTGTGCCGTTATGCAAAATACTAAAAGGGAACTGCCGCAGACTATTTTGGATGCGGCAGCTCCCTGCATGAATTGTTACCGGTTTTCAATTTCTTCGGGCAGAATGTCCCGCAGCGCTGCTATAGGGAAATTTATTGCCCTGCTAGACTTCGATGGTATAAGAGGCTTTCCAGACCTCGCCGGGCGCAATCTCATTTCCCCACCTGCGCTCCTCCAGCGTCCCCGTGAAGTCCTCGCCGTCACATCTGCCGTGCCAGGGCTCTATGCACACGAAAGGGGCGATTTTGCCCGAGGGCGACCACACGCCGAACAGGGGGGCGTCCATGGTGACCTTTACATAGCTGCTCTTATCCGGCCTGCAGAGGGATACGGTGTCCGTCTGGCTGCCCTCAATGACTAATGCGTCGTGGTCAAACAGGTGATCCGTGAGAGGGAGCTTTCCCTCCTCCAGACGGTAGAGGTCCTTTTTGTCCAAAGCCAGCCCGTTTTCGCTGATTCCGGTGCTGAGCACCTGGTCTGCCTTGCCGAAATCCAGGAAATATTCGCTGCGGGCCGCGCCCTCTTCGATAGGACAGTTGAAAGCCGGATGTCCGCCGATGGAAAAGGGAAGAGTTTCCGCGCCGGGGTTCTCCACCTGCCACAGGACAGTGGTTTTGCTCCCCTGGATGCGGTATCCCAGCTTCAGGAAGAATTCATAGGGATATTTTTCCAGGGTCTTCTCATTGGAGCGCAGCCCGAACCAGATTTCATCCCCGGTCTGAGAGAGCAGAGAGAACTCCATATCCCTGGCGAAGCCGTGCTGGGTCATGGAATAGGTCCTGCCCTTGGTGCGGTATTCCTTGTTTTTGGTGCTGCCTACGAAAGGGAACAGGATCGGCGAGGTCCGGTTCCAGTATCTGCCGTCTGCGCACCACATGTACTCGGTTCCGGAGTCTTTCCTCTTCAGGGATTTCAGCTCCGCACCGCGGCTGTCCACAGAGATAGAGATGGCTTCATTTTCTAATTGGTAAATAGACATTGTGCCCTCCTTTTGCTATGTTTAAGATGCTTATACTTTTTCCTGAGTATTATCATAAGATAGAGCATTGCGCTTTGTCAAGGAGCAGGATAATATCATAGGGAAATTCAAGGTCTACCTGGTCTTATATTGCCGCATAAAGCGACATCTGGCTTGTATCTGACTTTATTTGAGATTTCCTTTCTTTGCTATTGTGTTCGGGTTATGCTCATTTTGATATCTCCTGGTTACTAAAACAATTAGAACGTCACGCTGGGGAAGCTTTTTTATGTTGACAAAACGAAAAAAGAAATATATAATTCAAACGTGCTACAAATGTAACACGAAGAAAATAAAAAGATTCCCCTTTCGATTGCCATATTTGAAGACAAAAAGAATAATCTTGCAGTGCTTGGCGGTGAAATCACGAATGCCTATATTTTTGTCATAGGTCAGGAAGAAAGTCCGGATTCTGAAATGCTGAGTGAAATAAAGGCTCTTGCGGCCAAAGAGCTCGGAGTGGACATCCAAAATATCTGCCTGGAGTATATATAGATTTCGAATCATTGGCCTGCCCTGATTGAAAAAGGAGGCAGCACAGGAGGGATAGGCTTCATCATCCAGGCGGATGCTGACTGTACATTAAGCGATTCATCGGATTTAAAGTAGATTTATGATTATTTCTTCCCATTTGAAAAGATTTACTTAATCTTTCCTAAAACTATATTTTCAGAGGAATATCAAATCCATGGAGGATAACAATGCGTGCATTAACCGTTAAGATTTCTGACGCTGAACTTGAGGTAATGAGAATACTTTGGCGGGAGAAACAGGCTGTATCGTTCAGCGATATTCGTGCAGAGCTAAGCGATAAAACAGGCTGGGAGAAATCCACAATCGCAACGCTTTTAAGAAGGCTGCAGAAAAAGGGCGCTATTTCGATTCAGGAGAAAGAGATTCGTTATTATGTGCCGAATATAACAAAAGAAGATTATATCACGCTCAAGAAAAGGAGCCTGATAGATAAACTTTACGATGGGAGCGCAAAGAATTTTGTTGCGGCTCTCTGCCGAAGTGGAGAACTCACGGAAACGGACATTGATGAATTAAAGGAGTATTTCCGAATGGGAGACAAGGATAAATGACGATTGAAGATGAAAGCAGAAGAACTTACTGACGACAGATTCGTTAATAACCTTGACGAATACATGTTGCAGTTAAATGATGGGATGATTGCTCCGTATGCCCCGACTGTAGAAGAGTATGAGTCTGCAATCTCATTGTATGGTACAGTTTCGGATCCGTCTAAGAAATGCAGTAATATTTTCGGGCATAAATGGGGTATTGGGGTAACTGGGTAGAACTTGAGACAATACACCACATAACAGTGCTTGCCATTCCTTGTTCTGCCTATATATTTTTTCTTTTACAAAAATTCTCGCTTCATAAAACAATATAAAAAGCGTTGCGATTAAGAACCTCAGGTATTCCTTTGCCTGTTTCCCATTTCGTAATAGCTTGTCTTGATACATTTAATTTTTCAGCAAGCTGTTCTTGTGAAAGGGATGCATGTTGTCGCATGGCTTTAATTTTTTCTCCTAAACTCATATGTTAGTCCTCCTTTTTGTTTTTGCAGGCTCATCATAGCAGTTTTATGAGGGATTCACAGTTTTTTGGTTCGGAATAGTGTGGTGCCGGCGGTCTGTCTCTTGTTTTCGGTTGCTTGCTTCTTTACCGTACATGAGCATTCTCTCCTGAACCGCAGCAGGCTTTGCTCGTTGACCTGCGCAGCCTCTCCCTTGCCGGGGACGGCACCCCGTCTACACTGCCGCCAGGGAACGCCCGCCCGTATACAAGGACGGCTTCACCATAGGCGACGACGGTGTCCCCATATGCCGGGAGGGACATGCCATGGGGCCTTGCCAAAGGCCTCCCGACTAAAAGACGCCCATTGAATTTTTGAACCGAGATGACAAAAGTTATAAAATTATTATTTGATAGAATGATTTATTTCCTGTTGACAAATAACTGATTATGGTGTATATATAACATATAAACAGATGAAAGGTTGGTGTGACTGTGAAATTATTGCAGAATTCCGGTGTGCCCATATACCAGCAGATTGCCGAACAGCTGAAGACGGATATCCTGGCAGGCAAGCTAAAGGAGGGAGATTACCTCCCGTCTATCCGGGGACTGGCGAAAGACCTGAAGATCAGCGTCATCACTACCATGAAAGCCTATGAGCTGCTGGAGGCGGAGGGGCTGGTGACGGCTGCCCAGGGGAAAGGCTTCTATGTCAATGCCCAGGACAACGAGATGTTGAAAGAGCAGCATCTGCGCCGGGTGGAGGAAGCGCTGCAGGAGGCGATTCAGGCAGCGGAGATAGCGGGGATGACAGACGAAGAGCTGCAAGGGACACTGCAGGCATTATTGCGCATGAAAGAAAACTGAGGTGAGCGGGATATGCTGAAAACCCCATGGCGAAAGTGAGGGTGGATTCTGCCTGAAACTTCAGCGTAGCAGCATGGCAGTAGAAAGCTGATATGCGATTATTTTAGAGGCAAATGGATAAATAGTGCCCGAAGAGACGTATTAATGAATATTTTTATGCGAAAATAAAAGAAATTGAAAAACAGTTCATACAGTGCCGCGACAGGGAAAAGAGGCACGGACAAAAAGGAGAAAAATATGAGCGGAAGTAAAATAGACACAGAACCAAAAGGAATAATGAAAGAGGAGCATTTCATGAAAGAAAAGCATTCCATGGAAATGGCCGGGGAAAGCGTGCTGCGGGCGCAGAACCTGCGGAAGAAATACAAGGGTTTTGAACTGTCCATACCGCAGCTTACGCTGCCCAAGGGCTTCGCCACCGCCCTGATAGGAGAGAACGGAGCGGGCAAGACTACGCTCCTCAATATCCTCACAGGCATCCGACTGAACTTCAGAGGAGAGATCACCTACTTCGACAGGCCTGGGAAAGGAATCGATGAAAGCGTCCAGGAAAAAATCGGCTATACCGGCCCGGGCAGCTACTTTCTTCCCCAGTGGACTGTCCGCCAGGTGGAGGAAATCAGCGGACTGCTCTTTGACAATTTCCACAAGGACAGATTCCGCCGGCTCTGCGGGGATCTGGGCATAGGCGGGGAACCCGGCGGCAGCTTCGGCAGCCTGCCCTACGGCTCCAAGGAAGTGAAGAAACTGTCCGACGGCAATCGGATGAAGCTGATGCTGGCGGCTGTGCTGGCCAGGGACACGGAGCTATTGATTTTGGATGAACCGGCATCCCCCTTAGATCCCCTGATGCGGGATAAGCTCTGCGACATGATTCGGGAATACCTGGAACAGGGGAACGGAGAGCGCTCAGTGTTCTTCTCCACCCACAATGTGGCCGACATGGAGAACGTGACAGACTACTGTCTCATCATGGAGCACGGCAATATCGTGGAACAGGGCTTCGTGGAGGAACTGAAAGAAAAGTACATCTGCGTGAAAGGGGAGGCGTCTGACGCGGAGCGGGCCGGGGAAGCGCTGTTCTCCATAAGCAGGAGCGCCTATGGGTTTGAGGGAATCTGCCTGGCCGAGAACCTGGAACGGCTTGTAGGGATGGATGTGGCTTTCGAGACGCCCAGCCTGTCCCAGATCTGCGTGGCCGTGATGAAAGCCAATACGAGCCTCAAGCTGTGAGCGGACTGACGATTGGAAATAAGCGAAAAAGAAAATAATGGGGAAAGCTGGACAGAGAAAGTAGAAGAAAGTAAGAGAAAGTAAGAGAAAGTAAGAAAGGGATGTTTGGTTCCATGGGAAAAAGAGTGAAAAGTTATATCGTATTTACGTCTTTCGCATATCGTATTGTCATATATCTGCTGATTCCGGCGGCATTGGTGGCATTCTGTGCCTGGATAGGGACATACATGGGAGATATGGGCCTGATATTCACGGTGATGCTCCTTGCATTGGCGGAGATTATTTCCGACAGCTGGCTGTTCGGAGGGCTCCAGGCCAGGGATGCGGAGAAAATGGACTATCTGAAGTCGTCAGGCCGAGGGCTGTCTCTCGTGCGCAATGCCCTGGGGCTGGATCTGTTCCGGAAATTCCTCACTGCCTTGTGTACTGTTGCGGCGTCCTATCTCCTCATCAGGCAGGTAAAAGGGGGACTGGCGGGGAGGCCTGAGCCGATTATGGATTTCGTCAGCTGCGGCGGGCCCTTACAGAGGATTGGGTTATTGGCGTATCTGGTATTGCTGGCCTATTGTTTTTCGGCGCTGGGGACATTTCTGTCCAGATATAACAGCACGATTTACGGGAATCTGCTGCTGGGATATGGGGCCATGGCGCTGGCGTGCCTGGCGGGCATTTTCGGGCCGTCCTTTGTGAAGTATCCCTCCAATGGGATTTTCCTGCTGGACCTGCTGTGTCTGGCGGTGGGGATTGGAGTCAGCGTCCTGACGGTGCGGACCGCCATGAAGAAAGTAAAAGGAGGATTTTATGATGAATGATTTCAGGAGAGGATGGAAACTGATGCGCTATACCTATGGCATCAGGAGCAACTGTATCCAGGCGGGCGTCTTTCTGCTGATGGGCATTGTGTTCATGTTTACAGAGGGAGACGGATATTTCGGGATGATGGGCGGATTTTTCTGGATTACCATCACCATATTGCCCGTGCAGCTGATTTTCACCCTGGGGGTGGCGGATCTGGTGAATGTCTCGCCCATGAGAAAGAAGATGCAGACGATTTTTCCTGTGGCAGTCAATCTGATCTGCATGACAGTGGTATACCTGGCGGAACTGGCGATATGCGCCGTCCGGCTCTGTGTGAGCCCGGAAAAGGCTGAACAAGTGGGCCGCAGCGTGATTCTTCTGGCGGTCATGATGGCGCTGGTCATGGTCTATCTGGGAGTCTGCTACAAATATTTTGTGGTGTCCACCCTGTTCATCGTTCCGACCATGATACTCTGGATGCAGATGCAGAGTCCCGCAAAAAACCAGGCATTCGTAAATTTCCTTTTCAGGTACCGGGAGCTGCCGTTCGGGATGGCGGCAGCCATAGGATTCGGAATCCTCATAGTGGGAGCGCTGGCAGAGTATCTGCTCACCCGGCTGTTCTACAGGGCGCCGCTCTCCAGGGTGGCCCAGGCAGCGCCTCTGCGGAAAGCGCTGTGAGATATCTCCATAATTGATTGCCGGCTGATATGCCGGGATGGTTCCCGGAATCTGTATCGGCATGCCGGAACGCGCCGCCGTCAGGCGGCGCTGTGCTGCTACAGGCAGAATGCCGCATACAAAGGAATGGCCCATACCGCTTCATCCGCTCATTTCCTTTTTGTTTGACCAATTAAGACACATAGATTAGAACATTTCGGGCATCCTTATTTTATCAATCCTTTATGAATAGTTCACAGAATTGTTAGCACTCCGACTTGACGAGTGCTAAAATATGTGTTATAGTACAGATAGAACAAAGGAAGAGAAGAAAAAAGCGAAACCAATCGAATCCGGCGTTCGGGAAGCAGTACTTTAAACTTTGTATAAATATAGTTCAAATGCAGAAAGGAGATATGACTTATGATGATGCCCAGTATTTTCAGAGACAATTTGTTTGATAACTTTATGGAGGATTTCGCGTTTCCTAGATTTTCGGATATCGACAGGACGCTGTATGGAAAGAACGCCCGGAATCTGATGAAGACGGACGTGAAAGAGACAGAGAACGGGTACGAGGTGGACATTGACCTGCCGGGCTTCCGGAAAGAGGAAATCCAAATGGAGCTGACAAACGGCAACCTTACTGTCAGCGCCGCCAAGGCCCTGAACAACGACCAGCAGAACGAGAAAGGGAACTATGTAAGGCGCGAGCGCTACGTGGGGAGCATGAGCCGCAGCTTCTATGTAGGGGAGCATGTGACGGAGGAGGATATCCATCCCAAGTACGAGAACGGCATCCTGACATTCCGCATCCCCAAGGAAGAGGAAAAGGTAATCGAGGAGAAGAAGCGCTATATCGCCATCGAGGGATGACGCTTCATCACAGGACGGGAGGACGCCCCGCAGGCTATGCTTGCGGGGCGTTTTGGCGCTTGATTCTTTTTTTGGCTGAATTTGCAGAATAATCATGCGATATCACATATTATCAGAGAATATAGAGGCGAAAGGGCTATAAAGACACATTAAAACAAATATGAGAAAATAAATTTCTAAAAATAATCAAAAAATATAAAAATAGTATTGACAAATAGAAAGGCGTGACGTATAATAAAGACACAATAAAGAGAGGGAAAACAAAATCTTCCATTAAAAATTTAATAAGCATCAAAGGTTTCAGACAGAGTGGATGTGCAGTACACGAAAAAGTAACGGATTGCTGAAGCGGAATTTGCCAGAGCGTTACAGTGCATTGAGTACAGGAGAAGCGTGGAAAGCACAATGGGTGAAATGGAAGAAAAGAGAACTGAAAAACTGAATAAGGAGGTATGGTCCATTGGATGAGGAGTTCTGAGAGGGCGTATTGATTGAAATGGAATCGATACGCCCTCTCGCTGTGATTTTTTATTTCTCCCGCCATTCCGTCTTGCCGCTGTCGGACCATACCACCATGTTCCGGCCGTTGTTTTTGGCCTTGTACAGCATATTGTCCGCGACTTTCAGATACTCGTCATAGGAATCCCCGTCTTTCGGGAGCAGCGTGACGCCGCCGATGCTGATGGTGACCCAGGGGGAGACGGAAGGATCGTGGGGGATGTGCAGATCCTCCACCGCCTGCCGGATGGTCTTTAAGAATTCAAAAGCCGATTTGGCATCGTTTCCGATCATGATCGCCACGAATTCCTCTCCGCCGTAACGGCCGAAGAAGTCCGTGGAGCGCTGCAGGAAAGAAGACGCCGTCTTAGCCACGGAGGCTATGACTTTGTCGCCTGCCGGATGGCCGAAAGTGTCGTTGTATATCTTGAATTTATCGATGTCGAACATGCAGACGGAAAAGGTCAGGCCCAGACGCACGGCCTCGCGCCATTTCAGGATGCTGTCGTCCTCGTACCGCCTGCGGTTCGCCACGCCGGTGAGCTGGTCCACGGTGGCCTGCCGCATGAACTGCATCTGGTAGTGGTGGAGTTTGATATGGATATTTGCCCTGGCCCGGACCGTGATGGGGCTGAAAGGCTTGGTGATGTAATCCACCGCGCCGAGAGTGAGCCCCTTTTCCTCATGCTGGACATCAGCCAGGCCGCTGACCAGAATCACGGGCGTGTACTTGGTCAGGATTGTCTCCTGCAGCTTTTTGAGCAAAGTGAACCCGTCCACATCCGGCATGATGATGTCCAGGAAAATCAGGGAAAAGGCTTCGGCCTTTGCCTTGCGGAACCCCTCATCGCCTTTCAGGCATATGGTGACGTCATATCCTGTGCCAAGAATGGATTTCAGATATTCAGCCTGTGCCAGACTGTCTTCGATAATCAATATTTTATCCATATATGTCTGTCCTCCGTCTGTTTCTGCTATCGGATAGTGAAATTTAATTCGCTTTTTGGTTCATATGCTGACGGTGCACGGTTTCCGTAATGTTCTGCGCCACGTATACCGCTGTCTTGGGACGGTCATTTTCTCCGATTTCCGCCAGCACTACGGTGGCGCACACCCACTGGAAATCCTCGGGACTGTCCGCAGTTTCCTGGGACAGCGTCCGGAAAGTGGTCGACACACAGGGCTGCCACCAGCGCAGGTTCTCCGTCAGGTTCGGCATATTCATGACTTTCAGGTAATCCTCCCGGTCATCCGGATGGATGAAATTCTCGGCGTAGACCTGGAGCGCGGCGGTACAGTTTACCTCGCTTCCCAGAACGTCTCCGGCCTTGCCCAGTTTCGTGACGGCGCGGAAAGTATCCTTTTCCACATCTATGTAGTAGGTGGAGAAGAAGAGGCTGCTTAAGCTGCTGATGATATAGGCGCGGTCCTGCATGGTCCTTGCCCTTTCGTCCTCCCGGCTCTTTTCGGCGCTAATATCATGTCCCAGGATATTGACCACCACCCGGCCGTTCTGACGGCTGTAAATGATATGCTGCTCAAGCCAGCGGGGAGGATTTTCCCTGGTGCGGCTCTGGCAGATTTCCTCGGCATAATTTTCCGTGGCTGCAGCTTTTTCACGCAAGTGTTCCAGAGATAACAGGCTGGAGTAATTGATTGCGTCCTTGGGGTGCAGCTGGGGAATGAGCTGCTGTGTATAATAGCTGTAATCGCCCACCATGGTGTCCTGCGATCCGGAAGAATCGTTCAGGAAAATGCGTTCACACTGGCCGTTTTCCAGGTTGACTGTGGTCATCACGGTAAAGCGGGACTTCAGGATCGCCGCAATCTGCATATCGTGCTGGTTGTGGGCCAGTTCCCTGCGTATCTGTTCGTCCATGTTCTCCAGGGCCAGGACTATCTGGCCGCATGTGCCCCGGTCTCCCTGTAAATGGGCTGTCACGGAAATGTAGCGATAGGCACCGCCGATTTCCCACTGGCAGAGGAGCTCCGATTCCGGAGCGCCGGCTTCCATGGCCTGTATGAGGCCGGCGCTGGAAAATTTCGTCTGGAAAGCCTCGCGGTACGCGGGATGGAGCCTTTCCATAATCCGGGTATGCATAAAAGAGTCCCATAGAGGCAGCTCGGAAAGCGGTTCCGTGGGAATGCGTCCCTCCACCCGAATGGGCTCAACGGTGCCCGCATCCGGATTGATGGCATAAATGCCGAAGCTCTGTTCGCCAATCGCCAGAAGAGCGTCCCGGCTGCGGGCATTGACTTCCTCCAATTCCAGGCCTTCCCGCATGGTATTGTGTACATCTTTGACGCAGAGCATGGCTGTTTCATTCTCTTCGCTGTAGTCAAAAGCCTGCACGATCTCCATCAGATTCCAGCGGAATTCTTCTCCGTGGAGGCGGCGGTAGATGCAGGTCAGCACGGCTTTGTCGGAGCGTATTGCGCTGCGCAGATGTTCTATATCGGTAAAGGCCTTGAAGCGTTCCACGTCTTCCGGATGAATCATTCCGCTTCCTGCCAGGTTTTCAAATTCCCTGGAAAGATTGTCTGTGCCGTGCCCGGACAGCCATGCGCCGGTATCGGCTTTCAGGACATCATAACGGTTCCGGCCGAGATCCAGACGCAGGACTTTGTAGTATGTAGAGCCTGAGGCTTCCGGGCGGGGCGTCACGCTGACTACAAAAGCGGGAATCGTATCCTGCCACAGCATCCGTGTAGCTACCATGTCCACGACTCCGCCGAAAGTGGGATTGTAACTTAAGGAATGCCCCTCCTGTCTGTCCTGGATGGTCAGCAGGGGACAATTGATGCAGGATCCTGTCCACACCTCGTGACAAATCATGCCCAGCCGCACCTCCGGTGAGGCGGTCCGGACTCTCTTATTAAAATATAACAGACTATGATTATCCTGCCGGATGACATAGATACCAGTCTCCGGCATGCTGTTCAGGATGATTTCGTAATCTTTGTCTCTCAAAGTAAATCCCCCTTAATCAGTGGTGACGGGCTATATTCTATTCGACGGCAAGGCGAGCCTTTGGCGTGCAAAAAAAAAGCCTCAGATGCAAGGCTTTGCGATGCTTATCTTTACTATATAATGATAAAGAAAAAAAGCCGGATTGTCAAGCGGAAAACGATAATCGGCACGATGGGAAGCTGCGGGGACGAGGATTCTAACGCGGAATCAGGCGGTATTCCGTGGGTGTCATGCCTGTATTCTTTTTAAAATGGGCAATAAAATGGTTCACGTTTTCGTAGCCTGCCTCATAGCTGATTTCGTGAATCTTCAGACTCGTTTCCGCCAGCAGGCTTTTGGCGGACTGTATACGGATTCTGTGCAGGTACGGCAGAGGCGGTATCGGTTGACTCTGTACTTCTCCTCGAACTCCGCCAGGGTGTGGGTTTCATAATAATGGGTCTCCAGCTCGGATTTCATGTCCGCCAGATAGGCGGGCGCTTTCTTCCCGGGGAGCATATGTCCCAGAGTCAGCCGGGAGAGCATTTCCGTCAGCAGCATATGGCAGAGGACAGGATTGGCGGCCTTTTTCTCGAACAGCGGAAGCAGCTCGCCGGACTGGGAGACGGCGGGAGGAATCCGCCAGAAAGGCGCAGTCTCCGGAAGCAGGGAGCGGAAATAGGGCCAGCCCGGGCCGTCAAAGCGGAGAATTTCATATTCTGCAGCGTTCCGCACGATGATCCGGCAGGTGAAGCGGCAGTCGAAAAGATAGAGGCCCCTCTCTGACACGGCGGCGGATTGTCCGGCGGGAAGAACGGTAAAAAGCAGGGAGCCGGATTTTAAGCGCAGAAGCCCCAGCCCCTGGCAATCCGAGACATAGTAGGAAAGGGGGCTTTCTATGGAGCCGCATTCCAGGGAAACGCGGTAAAGGAGGGAGCCGGCCACGTCTGCCTCCGGCTGGAAGGAAGTCAGGCACAGGCCCGATTGGGCCAGCAGGGACAGGCTTGGGGTATATGCTTCTGCCATCATTTTGACTTTCACCTCTACTTAAAAATTAATCCGCATTTAAGCAATATTAATTTATTATAGCTGAATTTTCAGGAAAAATATACTGGCAAATACTCTGAAAAAGTCAGACTTGCGACACACGCAATCAGGGACTCCGGGGAGATTTCTTCTTCCCTGTGGGATTTTAAGACCCTGGAAACGGCTCAGGGGGCAGCGATTTCCAGGAAGGCCATGGTACCGGAGTGCTGGGAGTGCAGTCCGGACATGCGCGGCTACCGGGGCAAGGCCCAGTACCAGCGGGACATCCGGTGCTTCGGGAATGTGCGGCTGGAGTTCAAGGGGGTAAGCCATACGGCGGAGGTCTATCTGGACGACAGGCTTGTAGCATCCCATTACAATGCCTATACGCCTTTTTCGGTTGTCCTGAGAGACATCGGCGAGGGGGAGCACCGCCTGAAGGTGGTGGTGGACAATTCCTTTGGCGAGGCCTCCGCATTGCATATGCCCAATGATTACCAGACCTATGGGGGAATCACCAGGCCGGTGGTGCTGGAGCGCCTGGGGGATGCTTACCTTTCTGGGATGCATGCGGACAGCATCTTCAAAGACGGCCAGTGGCATCTGAAAATCCGGGCGCAGGCAGAGAACCTGTCGGGGACGGCGTTTACAGGCAAAGTCACATTTTTCCTGGGGGAAAGGGAGCTGGCTTCGGTTCCGGTGCGGGCAGAGGGGAACGGCGGCGCATCCGTGGAGACCGGGGAGCTGCCCTGCGAGGAGGTGACGGCATGGTGTCCGGAGAACCCTGCCCTGTATCCCCTGACAGCGGTGCTGACGGACGCACATGAGTGGGAAATCGACGACCTGATTGACCGGATAGGATTCCGCAGGGTGGAGATTGTGGGAAAGGGGATTTACCTGAACGGCAATCGGGTGCGGATTAAGGGGTTCTGCCGCCATGAGGACCATCCCCAGTTCGGGTGCGCCATCCCCTATGCGGCCATGTACCAGGATTTGATGCTCATGAAGGAGGCAGGGGCAAATTCCGTCCGCACCTCCCATTACCCCAATGACGAGCGGTTCCTGGATCTGTGCGACGAGCTGGGCATTTTGGTCTGGGAGGAGAACCACGCCCGCGGGCTGTCGGAGGAGAACATGAGCAACCCGAATTTTGAAAGGCAGTGCGAGGACTGCATCCGGGAGATGATCACGGCCCATTACAACCACCCCAGCATCTACATCTGGGGCATCCTCAACGAGTGCGCCAGCCACACGGAATATGGGAGAGAGTGTTACCGCAGGCAGTACGAGCTGATTGGACAGCTGGATTCCACCAGGCCCCGCTCCTCCGCCAGCTGCCAGTTCAAGACGGACATCTGCTTCGGATTCCCCGAGGTGGTCTCCTATAACATATATCCCCTCTGGTACCACGACACGCCGCCCGGGGAATATCTGGACGACCTCTATGGCTGGGTGCAGAAGGAGACGGAAGGGGCGGGCAAGCCCTTCCTGATTACGGAGATCGGCGCAGGGGCAATCTACGGATACCGCACCCCCGACATGGTGAAATGGTCGGAGGAATATCAGGAGAAGGCGCTGGAGGAGCAGCTGACGGCGGTGCTCTCCAGGGAGGACATAAGCGGCGTCTATATCTGGCAGTTCTGCGACTGCAGGGTGTGCGACAGCTGGTTCGGCGGCAGGCCCCGGACCATGAACAACAAGGGAATCTGGGATGAGTACCGCAGGCCAAAGCTTTCTTTCCGGACGGTGAAGCGGATTTTTGGCAGTGTATGAGGCGGGGAGAAAGGGGCTGTCGGATCATGTTCCGACAGCCCTTTGATTCGGTCAGAATAGTCAAATAAGAAAAATGTTTTGACAATGGGGTCTTCTCAAAATCGGTCAATAGGTTTATGCTGTAATTAACCAAGCGGTCAACGGAGGTGACAGGATGAACGAGAGGTTCTTTTCCCTGCCGGAAGAGAGGCAGCAGGCCATCATCAATGCCGGATACAGGGTATTTTCCCGCAATACCTATAAGAACAGCCCCATGAGCGAGATCGCCCGGGACGCCGGCATCAGCAAGTCGCTGCTGTTCCATTACTTCCATAATAAAAAGGAGCTGTATCTGTTCCTCTGGGACAAATGCGCCGAGATTACCATCGAGCTCCTCACCAGATATGGATGCTACAGCCAGGCGGGCCTGTTCGAGAGCATGGAGCAGGGGATGCGGGCCAAGATGGAAATCGTCCGCCTCTGCCCTGACATGGCCAGCTTCACCATCAGGGCTTTCTATGAAAAGGACCCGGAGGTCAACGCCGCCGTCCAGGAGAGCTACCATCGGTATTTCAATCTGAAGGCCGATAAGGCCAGGCTGAACTTTGACCCGGAGCAGTTCATTCCGGGGCTGGACATTCCAATGATGTACCGTGAGATGTACTGGGCCTCGGAGGGGTATCTCTGGGAGATGGTGCAGCGGGGGGACGTGGACATGGAGCAGATGGAGCGGGACTTCGGGAGGCTCATTGCTTTCTGGAAGAGCGTGTATCTGCGCAAATCGTAATGCGGGCGGGCGGCTCCGCGAAAGACTTTCAAAGCGAAGAAAGGGATAGGGACATATGGACGCAATCAAAATCGAGAACCTGACGAAATATTACGGGAAGGCCCGGGGAATACGGGAGATAGACCTGACCGTGGCGGAGGGGGAGTTCTTCGGCTTCATCGGGCCAAACGGCGCGGGGAAGTCCACCACCATACGGACCTTGCTGGGACTGATTGGCCCCACATCTGGCAGAGCATACATTTATGGACTGGATATCGTAAAGCAGAACAAGGAGATTCTGGCCCGGGTGGGCTATCTGCCCTCGGAGGCGGTATTCTACTCCGGCATGCGGGTGCGGGAGGTGCTGAAGCTCTCCGCGGATCTGCGGAGAAAGGACTGCGGGGAGGAGGCGGCCAGGCTCTGCGAACGGCTGCAGCTTGACACCTCCAGGAAGGTGGAGGAGCTTTCCTTTGGCAACCGGAAGAAGGTGGGAATCGTCTGCGCCCTGCAGCATGAGCCTGCGCTGCTGATTCTGGACGAGCCCACCAGCGGCCTGGATCCGCTGATGCAGAGGGAGTTCTTCGACATCCTCAGGGAGCGGAACCGGGCAGGGGCCACGGTGTTCCTGTCCAGCCATATCCTGTCCGAAATCCAGCACAACTGCACCCGGGCGGCCATCATCCGGGAGGGCAGGGTCATCGCCTGTGACAGCGTGGAGGCCCTTTCCCGCACCACGGCCAGGCGGGTCAGCGTCCGGGGCGAGGTGTCGCTGGAGGGGCTTGAGGGCATCCGGGACAGAGAGGATTCCCCGGGGGCGGTGAACTTCCTCTACAGCGGGGACATGAACCTGCTGCTGCAGAGGCTGGCGGCGGGCAGGGTATCGGATTTGTCCGTGTCGGAGCCGGATTTGGAGGAGATATTCATGCATTATTATGAAAGCTGAGCATCCGGTGCCCGGGGGGAGCGGGCAGCTGGTGTGGGCATGGCATCGGAAGGGTAGAACAAATATACGAACAGATATAAACGAATAGATGTATTGCATGACAAAATGACAACAGACCGGTTTTAAAATATAAAAAGAAAGGCGGCAGCATATGACACTGATAAAGCATGAATTAAGACAGGGGAGGATTTCTTTCCTCATCTGGACGGCATCCGTCGGGTTCCTCCTGGCGGTGTGCGTATTCCTGTACCCGGAGATGAAGGGGCAGATGGAGGACGTGGGCGATGTGTTCTCCTCCATGGGGTCGTTCAGCGACGCTTTCGGCATGGACAGGCTGAACTTCGGGACGCTCCTGGGCTTCTATACCATCGAGTGCGGGAACGTGCTGGGGCTGGGAGGGGCTTTCTTCGCGGCCCTGTGCGGGGCCGGCATCCTCAGCAAGGAGGAGAAGGACCGGATGGCGGAATTTCTGTTGACCCATCCGGTCAGCAGGGCGCGGATTGTCACCGAGAAGCTTGTCTCGGTGTATGCCCAAATCATCGCCATGAACCTGGTCATCTACGGGATATCCCTGGGCTCCATCGCGGCCATCGGGGAGTCCGTTCCCTGGAAGGAGCTGAACCTCCTGCACCTGGCCTATTTCCTCCTGCAGGCGGAGCTGGCGGGCATCTGCTTCGGGATATCTGCCTTTGTGAGGCGGGGCAGCGCGGGGATAGGACTGGGGATAGCCGCGGGGATGTATTTCCTGAACCTGGTGGCCAATATCGCCCAGGCGGCGGAGTTCCTGAAATATGTCACGCCTTTCGGTTATGCGGAGGGCGCGGACATCATCGAGAAGGGCTGCCTGGACGGGACGCTGGTGGCTATAGGGCTGGCATTCGGGGCAATCGGCATCGGGGCGGCTTATGGGAAGTATTGCAGGAAGGATATCCGGTGAGGGAGGCTGCCCGTGAAGCAGGAGAATTTTCGCCTTTTGTATTGAGGTTTAGGGCGTTTTTAGATATACTGGAGACAGAAAGGATGCCGAATGGCAGCAGTCTTGGGATGATTTCTGGTTGACATTGGTGTCATGTTCGGCTTTGTGGCGGAGCGAGACAATGCGGTAGTCGTGGCGAATCGGCTATTTGAGATGAAGCTGTACAATCTATTCCTGTCCGAGGAGGAGATGGAGAAGCGGCCCTTCAGCGCTGAAGCTTCACAATTCGAAAAAGATATGGTAACGTAATAAGACGCACCGGGAAGGGGATAGGCTTATGGAAGGAATTTATCCTGAGAATAAGAAGCTTTTGTATGAGAATCCGTTAGCCTGCAAGGCGGATATCAAAAATTTTGTGCTGGAGGGGGATGCGCTCATCACGTTTCCGGAGGGCAGAATGCGGCTGGAGAACGCCCGCAGCGACAGGGAAGGGCAGAAGGCCAACTATGTCCTCTGGTGTCCGGATGACTTTCCCTCCGATGTGATGATTCAGTGGGACTTCGCGCCGCTTCGGGAGCCGGGGCTGTGCATGCTGTTCTTCGCCGCCAGGGGAAGGGCGGGGGAGGATCTCTTTGACGGGCGGCTGGCGCCCAGGACAGGGGAATATCCCCAGTACCATCACGGGGACATCAATGCGTTCCATGTGTCCTATTTCAGGAGGAAGGAGCCGGACGAGAGGGCCTTCCATACCTGCAACCTGCGCAAGAGCTATGGATTCCACCTGGTAGCCCAGGGAGGCGACCCCATCCCTGATGTGGCGGATGTCAGGGGAATGTACCGCATGAGCGTGGTAAAGAAAGGGGATGTGCGGTTCTACATAAACGGTCTGGAGGTGTTCTGCTTCCTGGACGATGGGGAGACCTATGGGCCGACGCTGGCGGGAGGGAAGCTGGGATTCCGCCAGCTCGCGCCCTGCGTGGCGGAGTACGCGAACCTGAGGGTGTACGGGATATAGGCCCTGGGAGTAACAGGAGGAATCGGGCCGCCGGAGGGAGGGAAGCTCCGGGAGGGCATGGTTGTGGAACAGGAGATAGCGTTTTGTGGGCGATGATAAAGGAGCGGATTGGAAAGCTTCCATATAAATATATCATATATCTGTGTATACTGGGCCTGATGGGCATCATGCTGGTGGCCTTCGCTTTGTATGTCTATCTGGATTACCGGGGACAGCGGGAGGAGGCGGGCGGGCGCGAGGCCGTCAATTCCGCGGAGCAGATGGTGGGCCAGGTGGACGAGCGGCTGGACAATTTAAAGCAGTACTACATCTCTTTCACGGATTCCGACGATTTCAGCTGGGCCCTGGAAAACGAGATGCATTATTCGGACTACAACGAGAGCAAGGCAGTGCTGGAGATCATGACAGGGAAAAAGATATTCATGGACTACATCGGCAGCTGCTTCCTGGTGAACTTCCGGACGGGGTGGGTGCTGGGCAGTACGGGCATGTTCCCCTTGAGCCAGGTGCGCAACAGCGAGGCCCTGTATGAGCTGGCGGAGCGCAGCAAAGGGGCCCTGGACAAGAATTACTGGCTGTACAATGAGGCCACGTCCATCGAAAGGGTCAAGAACTATGAATACAATGTCATGGGAGAGGGGAAGGGCCTCAGCCTCGTGATGACCTTCTCCAGCCTGATTTCCGACCCGGGCAGCGTCTTCATCGCCAATATCGACATGAATACCTGGAAGCGGTGGATTGGCCGGGCGCTGGGCGACTGCGAGGAGCTGGTGGTGCTGGACGCGTCCGGGGGGATAGTTTACGCCACGGAGGACAGTCTGGTGGAGGACTGCAGGCGGATGCAGGAGAATGGGAACGTGGAGGGGAGGAGCCGCAGGGTCAGGTCCGGGGGGGGTAGATTACATGGTATCCTCCAGACGGTCGGATGTCCTGGGCTGGGAATATTACATCTGCTATGACATGGACCGGGGGCAGTTCATCGGGATGCGGCTGTCGGGGATTCTGGTGCTTGCGATTCTGGTCATCGTCGCCACATGCTTTTTCGTGACAGCTTATACGATATACAGACCTGTGGGCAGGCTGGTGCAGGGCGTGGCCAGGGAGCAGCAGATTGCCGGAAACGAACTGGAGTTTCTGGCCAGCAGGTTCGCGGATATGAAGAATGACCGGCAGGCGCTGGAGGCGGTGATGTATCAGCAGAAAGAGAGGCTGCTGGAGCTGTTCGAGCTGCGGCTGATGCGGGGGGAGGTGCGCTCCGAGGACGAGTGGAACGAGTATTTCGACAGTCTGCACCTGAGAAAGTGCAGATGCTTCGCGGTGGCAGTGGTGGTGCTGAACCTGCGGGAGGAGAACGGGGAGCAGAGCAATGTGAACGAGGACGCTATCTGCCTGAAGCTGGTGGAGGAGCTGCCGGATGCCCTGAAAGAGATGACATGGATGCCGATTGTATACAATGCCTGCGCGATATTCGGCCTGTTCGGCGAGGACGATGAGGACGTGCTGCTGGAGCGGATTACGGATTTCTACGATGGGATGCGGGCCTTTTCGGAAGAGCGCTATGGGTACCAGATTCTGATGGGAGTCAGCGCGACGCATACCAGCCCCCGCCATATCAGGGCCGCCTACAGGGAGAGCATCAACGCCCTGACCCGGGAGATGTCCGGGGAATATAAGGTCGGCGAGGGGACGGAGGAGAGCAGGGAGGCGGAGAGAAGGGACTGCCGGTTCTTCCTGTCAAGCACCACCGTGTGCGGCAATGTGTATAGCCAGGCCTGTGAGAAGGAAATGCACAACTCCATCAAGGCCATGGACAAGGATCAGTGCTACAAGCTCATCGACGAATTCTGCCAGGAGCTGCGGGGAGAGGCTTCCAATGATAAGGCCATGGTGTACATACTGCGGATGGTGAATGCCGTCCTGCTGGCGGGTATCGATACGAAGATTGACATAGACAAGCTCTATCCCAACGGGCTGAAGCGCGTCTATGATGAGATCATAGAGATCATAGAGCCCGGCCGGGTGCGCCGCAAGCTGAAGGCCATGCTGATAGATCCGATTCTGGCGGCCAGGAGCGAGCTTCTGGCGGACAATTCCTATTCCATGCTGCAGGAGATTGAGATGCAGATCAGGGAGAGCAAGGGCAACATCACGCTGTCGGAGTGCGCCGGTGCCCTGGGGGTGCACCCCACTTATGTCTGGAAAGTGCTGAAGATGGAGAAAGGGAAATCCTTCATGGATTATGTGGAGGAGTATAAGCTGGAGGAGGCCATTCGCCTGCTGCTGCAGACGGACTTGACGGTGGCGGAAATCGCTGTCCGGCTGAACTACACCAACGCCCAGAACTTTATCCGCTTTTTCAGCAAGAGCACCGGGGTGACGCCCGGGAAGTTCAGGAAATTATATTGATTTTATGCTGGTTTTATCAGCTTTTTCGAGAAAAATAATCATTTTCTTTCCGGACGGAAAAAGTCCCGGTAAGAAAATGATTATTTTTGTTATTGAGATTATATGGAGGCAAAATGCACAAAAAACAGGGGAAAAAGAAAGTGATTATAGACATAATCGATTTCATAGGGATAAAATCACATTATAAGGCAAGGGAAAAAGGCAAAAAGCCGACAAAATGCCGAAGAGCAAAATAAGTATAGAAGAAAGGTGGATTGGTATGGCAAAAACAAAAATAAAGAAAGGGTATATCACGCTTCAGGATGGACGTACCATGCGGGTGCAGAAGATGAGCACGCCCCAGTACATGATTCAGCACAAGTGGCTGTATTTCCTTCTGCTGCCGGGGGCATTGTATTTCATCCTGTTCCGGTATGTCCCCATGGGAGGTCTGGTGATTGCTTTTAAAGAGTACAGCCCCTTCCTGGGCATGTGGGAAAGCCCATGGAGCGGATTTGACCAGTTTACGAAGTTTTTCACAGGCAATGATTTCTCCAAGCTGCTGGTGAATACCCTGGGAATCAGCCTGCTGCTGCTGGTTCTGTACTTCCCGGCCCCCATCATTCTCTCCTTATTTCTGAATGAGGTGCGGCACAGCGGATATAAGAGAGTGGTGCAGACGCTTGTCTACATACCCCACTTCGTATCGTGGGTCATCGTGGCCAGCCTGACGTATCAGCTCTTCAATGTGTCCGACGGTATCGTCAATATCATCATTAAGGGCATTACAGGCAGCTCCTGGGATGTGCTCTCCAAGAGTTCTACTTTCTGGGGGCTGATTGTAGGGCAGGATATCTGGAGAGAGACCGGTTACGGTACCATCGTATTCCTGGCGGCTCTGGCCGGTGTGGATCAGGAGCTGTACGAGGCGGCCAGGGTGGACGGCGCAGGGCGCTGGAGGCTGATGTGGCATATTACTCTGCCTGCCATCCGGGGTACCATCGTGATGATGTTCATCCTCCGGGTAGGCGGTATTCTGAATACAGGCTATGAGCAGATCTTCCTGATGAGGAATGACCTGAACGTGGCCAGGGCTGAAGTGTTCGACACCTACATCTATATGAGAGGTATCCGTCAGGGGCAGTATTCTTTCTCCGCGGCGGCAGGCATGTTCAAATCCGTAGTGGGTATGATACTGGTGGTAATCTCGGACCGTGTGGCCAAGGCCTGCGGTGAGAGCGGCATTTATTAGAAGGGAGGAGGCACACAATGGCGAAAGAGCATGTAGTAAAGGAAGGCGCCAAGGTGAGGAAGAGCACCGGCGACCGGATTGTGGATGTGATTATCTATGTGGCATTGGGACTGATTGCACTGAGTACCGTCTTGCCCTTCCTGTATGTGGTAGCCGGTTCCTTCGCAACGGAGAAGGAGCTGACGGAGAAAGCGTTTTTCATCATTCCCACACAAGTCTCCCTGAACGCTTACCAGTATGCCATCCGGACGGCGAATATATTGCGGGGGCTGAAGAATTCCATCATCCTGACCATCATGGGGACGGTGATGTGCATGCTCTTCTCCCTGAGCTTCGCATATCCCCTGTCCAAGATGCATTTCAGGGGCAGAAACTGGATTATGAATCTGGTGATCGTGACCATGCTGTTTTCCGGCGGCATGATTCCCTCCTACATGGTGATCAACGCCTACGGGCTGTATGATACCTACTGGGCGCTGGTGCTGCCGGCCCTGATCAATCCGTTCAACATGGTCATCATCAAAAAGTTTTTTACTGGGCTGCCCGTGGAACTGGACGAGGCTTCCTATATGGACGGAGCCAACGATCTGCAGATTTTTACCAGGGTGGCGCTGCCCCTGTCCAAGCCGGTGATCGCTTCCATCTCCCTGTTCTATGGCGTGGGATTCTGGAATGATTATTTCAATTCCATGATTTATCTGCAGACGGCGGAGAAGTTCCCGATTCAGATTCAGCTGCGTTCTATCATACTGCTGTCTTCTACCTTTTCGGACGCGATGATGGATTTCTATGATATGAACGGTGCGCCCCCTGACAAGGCGGTGAAGATGGCATGTACCGTTATCGCTACGGTTCCTGTCCTGTGCATCTATCCTTTCGTGCAGAAATACTTCACCAAGGGCGTGATGGTGGGAGCTGTCAAAGGCTGAATAGGCGCAGAGGGCGCGCCTATTCAGCCGGAAGAATGCCCGAAGGGCATGGGCATTCTTCCAGGTTCGGGCAATTGGACAGTTTTGGGCAATTTAATAGCTGGTTCCGACGGCGGGAGGCCGCTGCCGCAATCATAAATCAACCATTTCATTCAATAAGGAGGAGAAAATGAAGAAAAAGAGTTTGAACAAGGTATTTGCACTTGCGCTTGCCTCCGCCATGACCTTAAGTCTGGCGGCCTGTGGGAACGGCAGCGGAAGCAATGAGGGAAGCGGCAGCAGCGCCGGCAATGAGAGCAGCCAGTCCACGGCGGAGGATAGCTCCGCGTCAAGTGAGGAGAGCCAGCAGGACAGCGAGTCTTCCGAGTCCTCCCAGGAGGAGCAGCCTTCCGGTGAGCGGCAGACCATCACCTTCAGTGTTATCGATGTGAACGCTGGCAGCAACAACGTAGGTGAGTACGCTGAGCAGATTCTGAATCAGATTAAGGACTACGCCAATGTAAACGTGGAGCTGACCTGGGTGGCCAACGACGCTCTGGCGGACAAGAATGCACTGTACCTGACGAATCCCGGCACCATGCCTCATATTATTACCTGGGGCGGTACTGTCACGGCCAATGTGGTAGAGGCGGCAAAGCAGGGGGCATTCGTGGATCTGAATGAATATGTATGGGACAGCGCAAAGTATCCCAACCTGTCCGGTATGTCCAAGGAAGTGGCGGCTAACCTCACTGTAGACGGCAAGCTGATTGCCATTCCCAGAACCCGTGTAGTAGGCCGTAATGGTCTGAGCTACCGTACTGACTGGTTTGAGAAGCTGAAGGACGAGTACAACCTGACCGAGCCCAACACGCCGGAAGCGGTGAAGGAGATGCTGAAGGCATTTACCTACGGCGATCCCGACGGAAACGGCGTGGATGACACCATCGGCATGGAGATGACCAAGCATACAGGGCCTTTTGACATTATCCAGACCTGGTTCGGCTGCGGCAACGGATGGGCAGAGGTTGACGGACAGCTGGTTCCCGTATGGATGCAGCCCGAGTACATGGAAGCCGTTGATTACATCAAGAGCCTGTACGACGAGGGCCTGATGCCTGCCGACTGGCACACCCGCCCTACCGATGGATGGTCCGACGGATGTAAGAAGGGCGAGAATGGCGTATTCATCGACGTGCTGGATTCCGGAAAGCGTATCTGGAAGTATTTTGAGGATGAAGCCACATTTACGCCCTCTGTCGTGAACCCGGAGGAAGCCGCTCATATGACACTGCACGGCGCGGTAAACGGACACACGCTTGCGACCGCAGGCTATGCCGGATACTTTACACTGTCTGCCACCACTCTGGACACACCGGAGAAAATCGAAGCCGCGTTGACCTTGCTGGATAAGCTCAACGATCCCGAGATGCTGGTTTTGACCCAGTATGGTTTGGAAGGCGTCAACTATGACATAGTGGACGGCCTGCTGGTAGATACTGACAATACCGAGGAGGGCAAGGCTCTGGCTCAAAACTATCTGGGACTGAACCAGATGATTCCTTTCCTGCCTACCACAGAGGAAACTACCGCAAGAGTTGAGCGTCAGATTGACAAGTATGATCAGGCACAGAACGAGGCTTATGAGGCAGCGCTTCCCTATGCGGTGATGAATCCTGCCATGCCCTATCTGGTGAATTCTCCCACATACGCCAGTGAGGGCGCTTCCCTGGACGAGGCGGCTACCGCGGCAAGGACTCAGTATATCTGCGGCGCTATCGACAAGGCAGCCTTCGAGGCTGAGCTTCAGCGCATCCGCGATAACGGCTATGATACCGTCATTGCGGAAGTGAACGAGCAATACAAGGCGAATCAGTAATTCGCCTCGGCGAACCAATAATTCTTAACCAGTAATTCTGAATCAATAATTTATCTGGCAAGTGCCTGGGCGGTTCGTCCGCGGGCCAGTGACTTCGCCGCGGACGATAGGAGGGGAAGGGCATCGATGCCGTAAAAGGCATCGGTGTCCCTTTCTGCCATCTTCCGGCCACTGGACAGACGGCAAGCCGGAGACCGCACAGGACCACAAGAGGAGCAAACGGATATGCATATAGATTTATCTGGAAAATGGAATATTTCCCTGGAGGCGGAGGAAGGCGCGCAGACAGGGCAAATCCAGCTGCCGGGCATCCTGCAGGCAGCCGGATACGGAGACCCCATCACCAGGCAGACGCCCTGGGTCAGCAGCCTACATGATACGTTCTGGTACCAGCAGGAGGAATACCGCTATGCCCAGGAGGAGGGCGTGAACGTGCCCTTCCTGTCCCAGCCGCCCAGGCACTTTCTGGGGGAGGCTGTCTATGAGAGGGATTTCCAGATTCCCGTTGACGGCCAGGAGTGGTATTTCTACATAGAGGTGGCAAGATGGCGCAGCCGGGTATGGATAGACGGAGTCTGCCGCGGGGAGGACTGTACGCTCTGCGGCCCCCATCATGTCAGGCTGGGCGTGCTGTCCTGCGGCAAGCATACCATCCGGGTGGCCATGGACAATTCCATGATTTACCCTTACCGTCCGGACGCCCATGGGGTGTCGGATGCCCTGGGAGGGACATGGAACGGCATGGTGGGCGAGATAGCCCTGATGACAGAGAAGGAGTACAGGGAGCGGGAGGCGGCGAAGAGCACCTATGCAGCCGCCCATCCCAGAACCGTGGAGGCATCCGGAAACCAGATTCTGATAGACGGAAAACCGTTCTATTTTCGCGCTACCCACTTTGGGGGGGATTATCCGCTGACCGGCCATCCCGAGACGGGGATGGCCTGGTGGCGAAAGCTCATGGGGACAATCCAGGCCTGGGGACTGAACGGCATCCGCTTCCACTCCTATTGCCCTCCCGAGGCGGCTTTCGCCGCGGCGGATGAGGCAGGAGTATGTCTGCTGGTGGAATGCGGCATGTGGAACCGCTTCGGGGACAGTTCCCAGGAGATGGAGATGTATGAGGTGCTGATGGCAGAGACCAGGCGCATCCTGGACAGCTTCGGGCATCATCCCTCCTTTGTGTTCTTCTCGCCCAGCAATGAACCCGGCGGTGCGTGGTATAAGGCGCTGCGCAGATGGGTTCGGGAGGCCAGGGAATATGACGAAACCTTAGGATATGGGGGCAGGAGGCTCTACACCGCCCAGTCCGGCTGGTTCTATGACGTACCCCCGGCCGGGATTCAGGGCACGGATTTCATCTATTTCCACCGCTCCGGATACGGCCCCTACCTGGGCGGCACGATTCGCAATCCCCTGGGCTGGCGGGGCGGAAATTACAGCCCGTCCCTGGAGGGCGTAAAGAAGCCGGTCATCTGCCATGAGCTGGGGCAGATCTGCGCTTATCCCGATTATGGCGTCATCCGCAAGTTCAAGGGCTACCTGCAGCCGGGGAATTACAGGGTGTTCCAGGAGAATGCCCGGGCCAACGGCATCCTGCCCTATGCGGAGGATTTCGTGAGGTGCTCCGGGGAGAACCAGCTCCGGCTCTACAAGGAGGAGCTGGAGGCGAATTGCAGGACGCCGCAGATACAGGGCTTCGAACTCCTGGATCTCCATGACTACCTGGGGCAGGGGACGGCTTTGGTGGGGATACTGGATTCTTTCTGGGAGAGCAAGGGGTATGGCAGCCCGGAGGCGTTCCGGGAATTCTGCGGGGACACGGTGCTGCTGGCTAGATGTAGCAGCTATATATGGAGGAGCACAGACAGGGCCGTGATTCCGGTGGAGGTCTGCCATTATGGGAAAGAAGCTGTCAAAGAACCCATTGTGGTGTGGACGCTGCGGTGCGGCGATGCCCTCTGGCGGACAGGGGAATTGCGGGCAGAGGAAATCCCCTGCGGATGCAATACGGAAATCGGTGATATTATAATCGATTTCAGGGAAATCACCCGGGAAGCCGGACTGACAGAGAGCAGAGAGCTGGAGCTTATGCTGGAATTGCTGGATTCCCAGGATACATATGACACATCGGGGCAGAGGGCCGTCATGAGCCGCAACCGCTGGAGCATGTACGTATTCCTGGACTGTGGGCAGGATGCGCAGTCCGGCGGGGTCTTGTATACAAGAGACTGGGCGGAGGCCAGAAGAACCCTGGAGGCGGGCGGAAGGGTGGTATTCTCGCCCTATCTGTCGGATCTGGGCTATGAGTGCCCGGCGCTGTCCGCCAGAAGCGTGGACTGGAACGGGCAGATGGGGCCTTCCTGGCGGCGTACCATGGGGATTGTGGTGCGGGAGGGCCATCCGGTCTTCCGGCATTTTCCCACGGGGCGCTCGGGAGGCTGGCAATGGGAGGATATCCTGGAACAGGCCAGGGGGTTCTGGATGGAGGGCCTGGAGCAGGTGGAGCCGATCGTACAGCCCATCGATGACTGGAACAGGAACCTGCTGCAGAGCCTGCTGTTCGAGGCAAAGGTCCTGGGAGGGAGCCTTTTGCTGGTCTCCGCAAATCTGGAGGGAAGCTTCGAGGAGCGCCCCGGGGCCTACTGCCTGAAGCAGGCCATCCTGCGGTATGCCTCCTCGGAGGATTTCGCGCCGTCCGTGGAAGCCCGGGCGCAGTCTATTGAGGCAAAGCTCTTCCCGATGCTGCGGATGGGGGAGCTGACGGAAAAGATCCTGTATAGCTGCAGCCAGGTCAGAAACGGCGGCAGCCTTGTGACAGCGGATCCGAATTCCTCTGTCCGGGCGGAGGCGGAAGGGTTTCCCATTGAAATCACCATCCTGCTGTGCAGGCCGATTGCCATGAGGGGGATTCTCTATGTGCCGGAGCAGCGGGACAGAGGCCATGAGGGGTTCGTCAGGGACTACGCGATAGAGATAAGACATGGGGAAGAGGCCGGATGGGAATCCGCGGCCCAGGGGACGCTCCAAAATACCTGCCGTTCCCAGAAGATAGCTTTCGACAGGGTAAGGACGGGGGATGCGATCCGGCTGAAGGTGTTCTCCGCCTATGGGTGCGTGGACAAATACGTGTGGAGGGAGAGCGCCGAGGGGTGGCACCGGGTCTTTAAACCACTGGAGGCCGTTGTACAGATAGCCGGTCTCCATGTCCTCTGCGAGGAGGACGGTCCTCACGGGGACATCTATGCATCAGGCAAGGCGCGGGGCTCCCGCACAAAGGAAATCGATTTTTAGGAACCCAGTTCCGGTTTCAGGAAGGGAGGAAGGAAATGAAGTTGCATTTATTGGAGGGAACCAGGGCGGAGGGCTATACGACCTTCGGCTGTATGTGGAGACAGGGAGAGTGTACAAAGGAGACGGAATATCTGTGCAGGCGGCAGGCGGCAGACGGCACGGGGCGGGAGGAAATCCCGCTGCAGTCCAGGGTCACGGCCTACTGGCCGGACGGCTCCGTAAAGTGGACGGCCCACACGGCGGACGCGGCGCGGCTGGGGCAGGACATCGAAGTGCTGCCGGGAAAGCCGGGGAGCGTCGGCGGTATGGAATGCGTGGAGACGGAAGAGGAGATCCTGCTCCGCGCGGGGGCGGTCACGGTGACTGTCAGGAAGGACGGGAGGCATCTGTTCGAGTCTGCGGCGAAGGACGGCAGGAGCTATCTGCGGGACGCTGAGCCCGTATTAATCCTGGAGGAGCCGGTCATGCTCCAGGGAAACCCCGCCAAAGTGGAGAAAAGCTATATAAGCCATATCACGAATGTGGCCGTGGAGGAGACAGGGAGCCTGAGGACAGTGATACGCTATGACGGAATCCACCGCTCCTCCTTGCGCGAAGAGAGATTGCCGTTTATAATCAGGATGGAGGTGGGACATGACAGTGCTGTCATAAAATTCACCCATACCTTCCTGTATGATGGAGACGAGGACAAGGATTTCCTGAAGGGGATGGGAATCCGCTTCCTGTCGCCCATGGCCGGGGAGCTGTATAACCGCCATGTGAAATTCGCGGAGGACTACGGCGTGTTCCATGAAGCACTGGTGCCGCTGACGGCATGGCGGCCCAAAATGCCGATTGCCCTCTATCAGAGACAGATGGCGGGAGAGAAGATGCTGCTTTCCGGCGAGGCGCGCCAGATGGCGGACAAGGTGCTGAAGGATGCGCCAGTCTGGAGCGAGTACGCGCTGTACCAGGACAGCGCCAGCCACTTTGGCATCAAGAAGAAGCAGAAGGGGGAGAACCTGTGCTATATCGAATCCCTGCACGGACAGCGGGCGGCGGGCGCGGCGGCCTTCGGCTCCGAACACGGCAGCGTGAAAGCGGCGGTCAGGGATTTCTGGGAAAAATATCCCTCCGGCATCACCTGCAGGGGGCTGGACGGAGAAAACGCGGAATGCACCCTGTGGTTCTGGTCCCCGGACGCGGCGGCCATGGATTTCCGGCATTATGCGGACAGAGGGTACAATCAGGTCTGCTACGAGGGATACGATTACAAGGGGGCGATGCCAGACGGAATCGCCTGTACGAACGAGTGCAGTGTGGCGTTTTCGGATGCGATGATTCCAGAGGACGGGGAGGTGGAGGCCTTCGCACAGTCCGTGAACCATCCTGCCGTCTACGTGGGGACACCGGAGTTCTATCATGAGATGAGGGCGTTCGGCTACTGGTCGCTGCCCGCCGGGGAGGGTGCTGCGGAGACGGAGCGCTGGCTGGAGAGCCAGATGGAGCAGGTTTTCGACTTTTACAAGGGGGAGATCGAGCAGCGCGGCTGGTACGGCATGTTCAACTACGGCGATGTGATGCATACCTACGATTCGGTGCGCCACCAGTGGAAATACGATATGGGCGGCTATGCGTGGGACAATACGGAGCTGGTGCCCACTCTGTGGCTGTGGCTGTACTTTCTGCGCACCGGCAGGGGGGATGTGTACAGGGTGGCGGAGAAGCTGTCCCGCCATGCCAGCGAGGTGGACGTCTACCACATGGGCAGATATAAGGGACTGGGCTCCCGGCATAATGTGCGCCATTGGGGGTGCCCCTGCAAGGAGGCGCGGATTGCCATGGCGGGGCATCACAGGGTCCTGTACTATCTGACCGGGGACAGGAGGCTGGAGGACATCTTCGAGGAGCTGAAGGACAATGAGATGAGCTTCCTGAACAAGGATCCCCTGGGGGACTTCTTTGATAAAAAGGACATGGTCTATCCCAGCCATGCCCGCAGCGGCCCGGACTGGTCGGCCCTTTGCTCCAACTGGATGACCAGATGGGAGAGGTTCCACGATGAACGATATCTGGACAAGATTCGGACGGGAATCGAGGACATCAGGAAAGCGCCCTTAAGGCTGGCCTCCGGCCCCGATTTTGAGTTCGACCCCGCCACCTGCCATCTGCGCTATATCGGAGAGCGGACCACGGGAGGATGCCACCTGCAGATTTGCATGGGCGCTCCTCAGATATGGACGGAGCTGGGGGATTTGATGGGCGATGAGGACTGGAAGGAGATGCTCGCCGAGCTGGGCAGCATTTATTTCATGACAGAGGAAGAGAGGGACAGGGCCACGGAAGGGCTCACCGGCAGCAGGGAATTCACCTTTCCTTTCATGGCGGCGGGGATCGGCGCCTATGCCGCCGCTTACCGAAAGGACGGCGAGCTGGCCAGGCGGGTCTGGAAGGAGCTGCTGAGCACGATCATCAATGGGGAAAGCCGTGAGGGCTTTGATCAGAGATGGATTCCGAATCAGGGCAACCGGGAGGCTCTGCGGGAGATTCCCTGGGTCTCCACCAATTTCGTGGCGCAGTTTTGCCTGAACGCCATCATGGCGCTGGAGCTTATCCGGGACTGGATTCCGGCTACCCTGAGAGAGGCCGGGGAGCTGACAGTGGATGGAGAGGAGCATTTCCGCAGGGCATAAGCCATGCCCCGCCAGAAAGGATGGATGATATTATGAAGGTCTATACATGCTTTCCGGAAGGAAAGACGAAGGCGCTCACTATGAGCTATGATGACGGCAGGCTGCAGGATGAGCGCCTGGTGGATATCTTTAACAGAAACGGAATCAAGGGGACATTCAACCTGAATTACGGCCTGATGGAAAAGGATGGGAACCGCATTGCCAGGGAGAGGGTCAGGGAGCTCTACCAGGGCCATGAGGTGGCCACCCATTGCCTGACCCATCCCACCATAGCCCGCTGCCCTCTGGTGGAGGTGGCATATGAGATTCTGGAGGACAGGAAAGGGCTGGAGGGTCTGACAGGCGGGCTGGTGCGGGGGCATGCCTATCCCAACGGCTCCTACAGTCCGGAGATTAAGGAGCTGTTCCGCCAGCTTGGGATTGCCTATGGCAGGGTAGTGGAGGCGAGAGCGGATTACGAGCTGCCAAAAGACCCCATGGAATGGCATCCCACCTGCCACCACAATGACCCGGAGCTGATGGAGAAGGCGGCGTTTTTCGCGGCGTTCGGAAAGCGCCAGTACCTGAAGCTGATGTATGTGTGGGGGCACAGCTATGAGTTCGACGACAGGGACAACTGGGGCGTGATGGAGGAGTTCTGCAGCTACATGGGAGGCAGGAAAGACATCTGGTATGCCACGAACATAGAGATTATCGACTATATGGAAGCGGCAGGCCGCCTGAAGTTCTCGGGGGACAATGGGATGGTGTACAATCCCGGCGCTGCCAGCGTATGGCTGCAGATAGATGACAGGGCGATTGTGGAGGTGAAAGGCGGCGCTACGGTCAGCCTTCTGCCGGCATGAAGCCCCAAGGCAGCGGAGGGCTTAACGGAACAGCATCTGCCATGAGGGCAGCGGAAAGGAGACAATATGCTTCGTTTGGAATATGACAAGGAACAGATTGAAGAGACGATCGACAGAATCGTGAGGAAGACCATGAACATGGACCTGACATGGGACTGGCCCTGCGGGGTGGCCTATTACGGCATCAGCGAGGCCTATGAGAAGACCGGGAAGGAGGAGTATCTGACCCTTTTGCGGGACAGGGTGGACGAGCTGATTGACCTGGGGCTGCCAAAGGTATGGACGGTGAACGCCTGCGCCATGGGGCACTGCCTGATTACGCTGTACAATGCCACGAAGGAGCAGAAATACTACGATATCCTCATGAGCAAGATGGCTTACCTGACAAGAGACGCGCTCCGGTTCGGGGACCATGTGCTGCAGCACACTGTGTCCGCGGCCAACGACTTCCCGGAGCAGGCATGGTGCGACACCCTCTTCATGGCGGCGTTTCTGATGCTGCGGGTGGGCGTCATGAATAAGGATGAGGATATGATTGGCGATGCGCTGAACCAGTATTACTGGCATATCAAATACCTGCAGGATTCGGACAGCGGCTTTTATTATCATGGATATGACAATATCGCGGGAGGCCATATGTCCGGGATTTACTGGGGACGGGCCAACGCCTGGGCGGCTTTCACCATGGCCCAGGTGGGCGGGGTGCTGCCGGAGTGCTACCTGTATCCCAAGTACATGGACGTGGCGGGCTCCCTGAACGAGCAGCTGGCGGCGCTGAAGACCGTGCAGACCCAGGACGGGCTGTGGCGGACGGTGCTGGACGATGCGGATTCCTATGAGGAGATCTCCGCCTCCGCGGGAATCGCCGCAGCCATGCTCCTTCGGGGCAACCCGCTGCATTCCAAGTACATCAACAAGTCCATCAAAGGGTTCCTGGCCAATGTCAGCAAAGAGGGCAAGGTGATGAACGTGTCGGCTGGGACGGCGGTGATGCGGGATAAGGAAGGTTACAAGAGGATCTCCAGGGACTGGATCCAGGGCTGGGGGCAGGGGCTTATGCTGGCATTCCTTTCCACTTTGCTGGTGTCCGATACCATAGAGAAGGATGGTGCGCTGTAGGATGTTCTATAGACGATTTGTTTTCGGGAAGGTTCCATCTGAAACAGGGGCGGAAAGCGGAGCCGGATTGAGGGGCTGCAACGGAACAGAGCCGAAGGACGCCGACATAATCCGTGTCCGGGCTGGGAATCTCTATGAGTCGGGCCGGGGATACGGCTTCGTCACAGAGAAGAACCGCGGGGAGCAGGAGCGCCTGAGGGTACCGGAGCTGAACTCCGCTTTCGATGCGGCCTGCTGGTATCAGAATCAGGAGCTGACACTTGTGGAGGAGGATCGGTTCGGCTGTTTTCTGGATTCCGATTGGGGGATTGCCCGTCTGGAGAAGGGGGCGGGGGCGCCCTTTGAGGGAGAGCATCGGCGGATTCCTCTTTCCTTTAAACTGGATGTGCCCTGTCAGGGGAATTATAAGGTGACTGTGGAGATTCGTTCAAAGCGGCCCATGAGGGATGTGTTGATCTTCACGGGGCGCAGGCATCTGGGATACCGGGGGGATGTGCCCGGGGAGGGCTCTTCGAATGAATCCGGGCCGGAGGGCGGCCTCCATGCGCAGGGGACAGAATATGGCCGGGAAGACGGGACAGACATAGGGAAAGGGTTTTCCTGCACTATGATGGCCAATGTCTGCGACATCGTGCCAAGGGGGCATACAGAGGTCTACGAGGACAGGACGCTGGACATCACCGTTGTCGCTGACAGGCCTGTAATCAGTGCGATTGCAGTGGAGGAGGCGGAATGCCCGACGGTGTTCATTGCGGGGGACTCCACAGTGACGGATCAGAGCGCGGACTATCCTTATGCGCCGGGAAGTAGCTACTCCGGCTGGGGACAGATGATATCCGCGTATTTGGAGGGAAATATCGCCGTTTCCAACCACGCCCATTCAGGGCTCACTACCCAGAGCTTCCGGGAAGAGGGGCATTACGGAATCGTGGAGAGATACATCAGGCCCGGAGACTATTATTTCTGCCAGTTCGGGCACAACGATCAGAAGCTGGAGTCCCTGAAGGCGGAGGAGGGCTACCGGAGGAACCTGGTCCGTTATATCCGGGAGTGTAGGGAAAGGGGCGCTTTTCCGGTGCTGGTGACGCCGCTTGCCAGAAATACCTGGAAGGGCAGCGATGGAAGCTATAATGACCTGCTGGAGGAATATGCGGCAGTCTGCGTCTCTATCGGGCATCAGGAGGATGTGCCCGTCCTTGACCTTCATAAAAGGAGTATGGACTTTATCAGGGAGATGGGGCTGGAGGCTTCCAAAGCCTGCTTTTTCCCGGGAGACTATACCCACAGCAATGACTACGGCGGGTATTTCATGGCAGGGCTGGTTGCGCAGGAGATTCGGGAGGTTTGCGGCAGGCGGAAAGAAGCGGAATATCGTTTTTTGGCGGACTGCGTGACGGATGGCTTCGGGGCATGGCGGCCTGGGGAGCGCATTGTGCCGCTGACGAGACCGGCGGAGTGCGGGGAGACGCCCGAAGCGAAAGAGTTGCCCATTCTTTCCGATGGAAGAGACTTGTCGGAGCCCTTGGACAGGGTATCTGCCCTGGAGCTGGTAATCAGGACGGCCGGTTTTTTCCCCACCAATGTCTACAATGACATGTTTACCGATGTAGTGGGGCATGAGTGGTATGCGGGAACGGTGGAGTGCGCTTACCAGAACGGGATAATCGACATGGGACTGGTCGAGGACGGGAGGTTCCGGCCATTGCAGCCTGTCACGCTGGAGGAGTTCCTGGTCTTTGCGGTGAACGGATACAGGAGCCGGAAGGCGATTCCTGAGAATGGGAGTATCGGGAAAACATGTGACGGGGAAAGCTGTCGGATACAGACAGACATTTCGGAACCCAGGACCGAAAAAGAGATGTGGGAGCGCGGCCGCGCCTATGACGGGAGATGCAGGGAGGCTGCGCTGCCCTATATACAGGCCGCCTGCAGGCTGGGGTTGATTCCTTGTGATGGCAGTGCAGAGCTGGGGCAGGGAATCACCAGAGGCGCTGCCGTGGAGCTTTGCAGGAAACTGGGAATATAAAATATGAGGGGAAAAAGAGGCTGAAAAGCAGTGCTTTCAGCCTCTTATAATGCGCAGGCCCAAACGGAGGACGCCGCCAAGGCGGTGTGTGGGCTGTATGCCAATCTTTTTCGAAAGAATATGTATGTGAATAAGTATGCGTGAAAAATGTCATGCAAAAAATGTCATGAATGTCTCGCACAGGAACACCACCCCGCAGCACAGCACGGCGATTCCGATCATCTTCATGCCCTTCCAGGCGGCGATGACGCCGACGGCCAGCGCCAGGATCCCGGCCAGGGGCGCCTGGGGCGCGGCGAGGATGGCGGGAAAGGTCATCACCGCCAATGTCACATACGGCACATAGTATAAAAAGGAACGTATGAACGGATTCCTGATCTTCCTGCGGATCAGGGTCAGCGGCAGGATGCGGATCAGGCCGGACACCGCCGCGGCTACCAGTATGTACAGATAAATGTTATGCGTCATGTCCCTTCACCTCCCCTTCCTGCCTCTCGTCTGTCCTGTCCCCTGCCCCGTCCTTTTCCTTTATGGGAAAGAGGAGGGCCGCCGCCCCCGCGATCAGCACAGTGAGCAGGCTGATCTTCATGCTGTCGGAGAGCCTGTCGAATAAGGGGATCCTGGACATGATGAAGCTGGCCAGGAAGCTTGCGGCGACCACGCCCCCCACGACCCGGCTGGCCTTTGCGGCAGGGATGATGATGGCGATGAACATGCCGTACAGGGCTACGCTCAATGCGCTGACCAAGGACACCGGCAGGACATTGCCCGCCACCACGCCCATGGCCGTGCCAAAAGCCCAGCTTGGCAGGGCGATCGTCATGGCCCCGTAGGTGTAGAAGGGGTTCAGCGTGCCCGGCTTGCCGATGCTGATGCCGAAGATTTCGTCCGTGATGCCGAAGCCTACCAGCAGGCGGTGGCCGCAGCGGGCGGCGGAGTCGAATTTCTGGCTCAGGGCGCAGCTCATGAGGAGGTAGCGCATATTGGTGATCAGGATGACGAAAGCCATCTCCAGATAGGGCGCGCCTGCGGAGATGACCGTGAATTCCGCGTATTCCCCGGCGGAGGCGTGGTTCAGTATGCTGGAGAGAAAGCCCTGGAAAGGGGTCAGCCCGGCCTTTCTGGCCACGATGCCCAGGGAAAAGGCCACCGCCAGATAACCCAGGGCGATGGGGATGCCGTCCCGCAGGCCGTTTGTGAAAGCATTTCTATCATAGAATCCAAGAGAGGATTCTGTGATTATGTTTCTATTATGGTTCATGTTCCGGTTCCGTCCTGTGTATTAAAATTCATTAGAGTCAATGCTGGTATTATATCCTTTCTCAGGGCAGGATTCAAGAGGCCGATCCGGAAAAGTCAGGAAAAGCCAGAGAACATAATTTATTTTGGTCCGGGGTCTTTGCCATGATGTATTTCCCGAACCTGGTGGCGAACATAACCAAGGCGGCGGAATTCCTGAAATACATCACGCCTTTCGGCTATGCCGAGGGCGCGGATATCATAGAAGCGGGGCGGCTGGACGGAAAGATGGCGGCCATAGGCCTGGCTTTCGGGGCGGCAGGCATCGCGGCGGCTTATCTGCAATATTGCAGGAAAGATGTACAATGAGATTTTGCCCGTTATGACAGAGAGGGGCAGAGAAAAGCTGATGCGCCGCGCGTTCAGGCCCCGGCACCGGGAAAGGCGATACGGATGCTCAGCCTGTTGCCCTCATACTCCGCCGAAACCGTGCCGCCCATCTGCTCTACGAGGGCTTTCGTGATTGCCAGGCCAAGGCCTGTGGATTTCCTGGCGGCCTCCACGGTGAAGAAGCGGTTGAACAGCCTGCCCACCTGCACCTCGTCCAGTCCCGCGGCAGTGTTGACGAAGATGATTTCCCCGGTTTTGCGGAGAATAATATCCAAATCACCGTCACTGTAATTGATCGCATTGTTCAGGAGATTGGAAAATACCCGGGATAAGGCGGAGCGGTCAAGAATCCGGACGATTCTTTCCTCAGGTATCCGCAGGCCGGGGGTGATATGCCGCTCCTGCAGGGCAGCATAGAACGCCGCGATGCTCTCTTCCAGCACATGGTTGATGACCACGGGCTCTCTGCCCGGGTCCTTTTCGCCGGAGAGAATCACCGAATATCGGAACAGCTCCTCCGTGAGATGCGTCAGCATTTCGGAGCGGTTCCGGATGATGTCGAGATAACGCTCGACATCATCCGGCTTCTCCACCTGCTCCAGCAGGTCCAGATAGCCGCAGATGGCAGTCAGCGGAGTCCTGATATCATGCGAGATATTCGTGACGGCATTCTTCAGCTCGGTGTCTCCCTGCTGGAACCGGTGACGTTCAGAGCGGAGCCTGCGAAGCTGGGTATTGATCGCGGCGGCCAGGCTGCGCATATATCTGTCGTTGCAGGAAATACCGATGGGGGTATTGGTGGAGGTCTGGAGCCTGTCGGCAAAGGCCTCTTCGATTTCCCTGGCGGCTTTTCTCAGAATGTGGATTTTGGTGAGCGCAGCGATGACAATCAATGTCAGGATACCGACTAAGGCCCATAACCATACAACCATGACAGACTCCTTATCTCAAATCTTTATCTTAAATCTTTTTTCTGAAACAGCACACATCCCCCGCCCGTGGCCAGCACAATGATCGCCAGGGAGTAGAGGGGGAGCCTCAGAGGGTGCACAGCCGTCATAATGGCGCATTGGATGGCCTGCCCGCCGGGGAGGATATCGTAAAGAGTCTGGACGATTTCCCGCCTGGTCCCCTCCAGATATTTGGGATTGGCTTCTTCCGTGGAGGCCATGTTGCCGTCTTTGTCCAGGAAATAGACCATATGGGTGGGCGGCGCCTCCAGCATCTGGTTCAATATGGCCGCCGTCATCAATAAGCCAAAGGCGAGCAATATGCAGATTATGTTGGCGGCGGATTTGCTCTGGCATATCATGGCGATGAATGTAAACAGAGAGGAAAAAGCAACCATCAGAAGCAGCGCCGTGACCACCGTCAGCAGAATCAGCTTCCCGTCAGCCGCGAAGAATCCAAACAGCGGTATCCCCACGCAGAGGTAAGGGATAAGGTACGCGGCGCAAATGACAATGCCCGCTGCGGAAGAGACGATGAGATTTGCCAGATAAATCGTCCCGCGCTTCTGCCCCGCCACAATCTTGTTCCGGATGGTCCCATCGCTGTACTCCGTACCGATGAAGCAGCTGCAGAACACTGCCATGATGACGCCGATGAACAGGGTCCAGGCGAAAAATCCGCTGTCCAGGTTCTCGATGTAGTGCGACTGTAAGGTATCCAGATATTTTCTCACGGGGAAAAATACCCCCAGCGCAGCCATGAGGATGACCGCTGCCCAGAAGAGTTTATCCTTTTTCAGGCGCAGAAAATTCGCCGATAATAGTTTAACCATTCTCATTCCCTCCTACCAGACTGATATAATAGCTCTCCAGACTCTCATTCCGCTCCTGCATGGAAAGGACTTCGCAGCTTTCCTCTGCCAGGGCAAGGGTCAGCCTGGACACATGGACCTTTGCGTACACGTCCGCGGCCCTGTCCGAAAGGATGTTGTACTCCACGCCCATCCCGTCCAGCACGCGGGACAGGGCCTGCACATTGGTCACTTCCAGGCGGACGCATTTGCGGCAGGCGGCTTCCAGATCCCCGGCGCTGATCTCCCGGACGATGTGCCCCTTGTCGATAAAGCCGTAATGGGTAGCCAGCCGGGACAGCTCGTCGAGGATATGGCTGGAGATCAGGACCGTAATCTGCTCTTCCCGGTTCAGCTTCAGTATCAGCTCCCGGATCTCGATGATTCCCTGGGGGTCAAGCCCGTTCACGGGTTCATCCAGCACCAGAAAATCCGGCGAGCCCACAAGGGCGATGGCGATCCCCAGCCTCTGGCGCATGCCTAAGGAGAAATTTCGGGCTTTCTTCTTCCCGGCATCTTCCAGCCCCACCAGCTTCAGAATCTCCCCCAGACCGTCATAGGAGGGAAGCCCCAGAATGCGGTACTGCTGTCTTAAATTATCCTCTGCCGTCATGTTCAGGTAGATGGAGGGGGTCTCCACCACGGCTCCCATCCTCCTGCGGGAGTTCATGATTTCCCTTTCCGTGTTCTTCCTGCCGTACAGGGTGTAGTCGCCGGACGTGGGCTCCTGCAGGCCGCAGATCAGCCGGATCAGCGTGGTCTTGCCCGCACCGTTTTTCCCCACGAAGCCATAGATCGCTCCCCTGGGGACATTCATGGACAGCCCGTCCAGTGCTTTATAATGCTTGTAATTTTTGGTTAAAGCGTTTGCTTTCAGAACATAATCCATAAAGCAGCCTCCTTTTGCTTGATGCTGACATTTTAACCGCAAACGGTAAAGAAAGCGGTAAAGGAAGCGGTAAAGAAAGGGTAAAGATTCAATTTGCCCGCATTTTGAAGCCGATGCCCCAGACTGCCTCAATGTAGTCTTTCCCCCCGGCTTCCCGCAGCTTTCTGCGCAGATTGCTGATGTGCATCTTCAGAGAACTGTCCGTGCAGTCCGGCGTATCTTCGCTGATACGTTCCAAAATCACCGATTTGGCGATGACCTGGGAGGGGTTCTGCAGGAGCAGCTTTAAAATGGCATACTCCGTCCGGGTCAGTTTTACCTCTGTGCCGCCGACTGCTGCCACATGTGTATCGGTATTGAGGGTGATATCGTCATAGACCAGTTCGGAAACCACGGGCGCGGCACCCCGCAGATGCACGGCGATTCTGGCCAGGAGCTCTTTCATGGAAAAGGGCTTCGTCACATAATCCACGGCGCCGCCCAGCAGCAGCTCCACCTTGTGGCTGATATCCGCTCTGGCGCTGACCACGATGATGGGAATCCCCTTTATTTTGGGCAGAAGCTCTTCGCCGCTAAGCCCGGGCAGCATCAAATCCAGCAGCACCAGGTCCGGCTTCTCCCCGGACAGCACCAGCAAAGCTTCCGTGCCGGAGTAGGCGCGCCTGACGCCGTAGTTTTCCTTTCGCAGGGCTTCTTCCAACATGTTTCCGATATGCATATCATCGTCGATGATCAGGATATTTTTCATAGAATCAGACAAAGGCCTCCTTATTGCGAACACTGATAACAGTATAGTCAGTCAGGGCAAAAAATGCAATAAAACAGGATGGATTTCAAGAATAGTTAATGACTTAATCTAAAAAATAAGTAAAATAAAGTTACAGGGCAAGAGGAGCCATTGACGAATCCCCGAATGAGGTGTAGCATGAAATGGAAAAAGCTGCCTTGCCCAATAGAAGCGGAAACGGAGAAATGCCATGACAAAAGTGAGGATGCAGGATATAGCCAACCGGGTGGGAGTCAGCACTGTGACCGTACACAACGCGTTGGCAGGACGCAAGGGCGTCAGCGATGAAGTCCGGGAAAAGATTCTGAATACGGCCAGGGAGATGGGGTATTTCCAGGGCCGGAAAAAGGGCGGTCTGAGGAATATCGGCGTGGTGATTTCGGAGAAGTACCTGGCGGACTATATCACGTTCTACTGGAAGATATATATGGAAATCGCCATGGCGGCGCCGGAGAAGAACTGCGCCGTGATGGCCGAGGTCCTGAAGCATGAGACGGAAAAGGAGCGGGAACTTCCCTGCTTTGTGGAGGAGAATGCCATCGAGGCCCTGATTGTCATGGGGGAAGTGGGCAGGGAGTACATCAGTTTCCTGAAAGCCAACGCAGGGATGCCCGTGATATTCCTTGATTTCTATTACAAGGAGATAGCCGGGGACGCGGTGGTCACGGACGGTTTCTACGGGATGTACCTGATGACGGAATATCTCTATGAGCGGGGCCTGCGCCGGATGGCTTATGTGGGATCCGTCCATGCTACCAGCAGTATTATGGACCGGTACTGCGGTTTCCGGCGGTCTCTTCTGGAACACGGCCTCCCGTTTCGGGAGGAGTGGCTGATAGAGGATCGGGACGAGGCAGGGGAGATTATTCTGGAGCTGCCGGAGGAACTGCCGGAGGCTTTTGTGTGTAACTGCGATTTGGTGGCCTACATGCTGATTGATGAGCTGGAAAAGCGGGGCTGCCGGGTGCCGGGGGACTGCTCGGTGGTGGGATTTGACAATTATCTCTATCCGGGGCTGCTGGACCGGGGGATCACCACTTACGAGGTGGATATGAAAGGAATGGCAGAGGCTGCTCTGCGGAAAGTGCTGGAGAGGCTGGACGACTCCGGCGGGGTGAAGCGGATCGATCTGGTGGCGGGACATATCGTGGAGAAATCCAGCGTCAGGGCTTTATAGGGGGTTATGGTATGGCAAAGATTACGATAACCGGGCGTATGCTTGACTTAATAAGGGCTTGCCGGATAAACTCGGCTTGGCTCATTTTGCAGAGGGTGACACGCTCGGAAAACCCGGCGTATTCTTCCTCGGTCAAGCGTGTCTTGATTACCCGGTGGCGGTGGGGCGTGTTGTATCTTTTCATGGCTTTCAGCTCCTTTCTTTTTATGGTTTGCCCTCTCACCAATAGGAGAAAAACAGGGGGCAAAGCGGAAGTGTTTTTTGAAAAATCCGAAAATATTTTTTCGGGGATTTTTCAAGCGGCGCAAGCCGCAAAAAGGCGGGCTTGGGGTGGCAACCCCAACAAGATTCCCATAGGACAAAATGAGCGATTAGCGAAATTTGGTACTGTGGTAGAATCTTGCTCTAAGAAAGTAGCGGCTTCCGCTGTGTGGGCTTCTGCTGATACCCTCGACGGAGAGGGCGGGGTTTCTGGCAACTTTGCGGCGGTATTTCGCTCTCAATATCTTTAGGAACTGCCGGAAAATAATCTACGCATTTTGTTTAGAGTAAACCTGATAAAATCTGTAAATTTTGCAACAGGCTTGCGTAGGTTATTTGGAGGCATTTCCTTAGTGCCGCAAGCGGGGATTTTGCCAAAGCAGCGGCGATATTTCTCCCTCTAATACTTCAAACCAGCAAAAAGCAAAATGAACGTTAATTTGCGGAAATTTCCCCTCATTCCTTACAAAACCACGCAAGCCGGAATAGGCGGGAATTTTCAGAAATTTCTTTCTATCCCCTTTGCACGGCATAATACCGACGATTTTTGAAAATGCCAAAAATGGGCGCAAAAAAACAGGAAACCTTTTCTTGATTTCCTGTCTTGGTGTGCCGTTTTATGTAGCGGCGGTTATTCAGTTTTTAGCTGGCTACAATTCTACAAACTGGAAGTTGTGCAAGGGATTTTTGAAAATGCGCAGAAAACTAGCAACAAAGCCAAACTTTGTTGTCCCCAATCAAACACACCATTGATTATAGCATTAGCAGGTAAAACGGTTGCAACCATAATTGAAATTCCCATAAACAAAAGCGGATTTATCAGCACCCATCTTTTCTTTCCCCATGTTCCTTTTATCGCAACACAAAATATAATAATTGATAAAATTATAAAACTTATTGCAGCCAAAAATGCAACACAGATGAATGTAGTAAAAAAGCGTTCACTAATCCGCTTAGCTAATACTATATTCTCTTCTGCTAGTTGATTATATAGCCACGCGGATATTGCGAATACACAATGGTATAATGTTCCTACAGAGACAAATACAATGGATGCTATAAAAAACAGTTTATCATATTTACCGACTTTTTCTTTGAGTAAAACAGATATAGCGTAAAACCCGCAAAACATTAAAAGAAGTGCAATCACGCCCAATAATCCGCCTATAATGAACCTAATAGACGTAGCATTTGACCATTCTTCTGAAAATGCAGGAAAAAGATGAAAAATCCCCACTTTTTCCATAGGGTAAAAGCAACCCAATAACATATCTCCGCAGAAGCAAAGTACGCTTCCTGCGATTGCAATATAGAACAGCTTTTTTATTGTCATAGCGCCTCCGTTTTTTTAACAAAAATTCATGTTCATCGGATTACTCTGTTTTTTCTTCCTTTTGACTTTTCTTCCTTTGAACCAAAATGTGAAATTAACGTTCCATGCTGAACTTTGTCACTTTGTTAATTACTCCCACTTTATCTGTGCTTTATTATATATCCGTTTTCCCAAAAATGAAAGCGATTTCTTATACTTCCTGTTCATCAAAACGGAACTTGAATAATGCGGCAACAAGCCGGGATTTTATGTTGTCCTCCGTATCTCTGTTGATATGCCCGTTTTCAATGGCGGCAATTCGGATTCGCTTGCTGTAATGACGTAAAACCTCGTCCACGGCTTCCGGCTCTCCGCTGGTCGCCCGGACAATCGTTTCATAGGGTAAAAGATTCGGATTCCCCATGTGAAAGCACCATTTCTTTGTGCAGAAGCTGTAAAGTCCTGCGTATCTGATACCCGGTCGTACTCCGGCAGCGTCCGTACATTTCCCCGATTTCCCGCTGCGTATAATGCCCGAAAAAATAAAGGAAAATGATTTCCCGGTTCTTCTCCGGCAGAGATAACAGGGCGGCGGCAAGCTCCCCATTGGTGAGGATAACTGTCTGACCGCATATCGTAATGGGGTATTCTTCATAAGGTGCTTCAAAATATTCGTCTGTTGTGCCTAAAGGGTAAAACTTTTCTTCTGTGAGGTATTCAGGGGATATTTCTTTTTGCCGCCGCCTGCTCCTGTCACGCCATGCGTTGATAGCCGCAAAGCGTATGACGGTCTTGCAATAGCCATTGAAAGTATACATGATGTGTTCTCTGTATGCTTCTGTGCAAGGCATAGATGATTCCCCCTTTCTCCCACATAGGGCGGTGCATGGTTTACAGTTACATTGTTATAATTCAAAGGACATTTTAATCTATTGTTCCTTGATTATCATTTCCATGTTGCGCTCTTTTATTTTTTTGTTTGGAATAGTGTGATGCTGGTGGTCTATCTTTTGCTTTCTATTTACGCATCTTTACTGTATATATAATTTATAAATTATTATTTAATTTGGCATATACATACGTATCTTTCCAAATTGCATTTCCAGTTTCATCTCTCCAAAAATATACATTCTTTCTAAAATGAGCTTCACGCTGAAATTCTAATGCTTCAAGTAATTTCCATGAATTCTTATTGTTGGGGTCACATTCTGCGTATATCCTATGAACCCCATTTGAAAATGCCTGTTTAATTAAGGCTTTGCAACTTTCAGCAGCATAACCATTTCCCCAATAATTTTGATTAAATACATATCCTATTTCCAGTGCTTCAAAATCACGTTTTCCCATATAAACGTTTCCAATCATTTTGTGCGAATTTTTCAACTCGACAGCAATCATTTCATCTGTACCTATGCGCCATTCAAGATTTTCTTTTGTTTCGTCAAAAGATAGCGGTTTATATGGTTCATATTTCACAACTTCTTTATCAGATAAATATTCAAACAAGTCCTGTATATCTTCTTTTATGTATCTTCTTAAAATCAATCTTTCTGATTCGGCTACGATTATTTTGTTCTCCATGTCATTCTCTCCTTACGCTCCTTATATTGTTCTGTGAAAGTTATAGAAATTTCTATATTCTCCACATGAAATAGTATAATCTATTTTATTACTGATAGGGGAACGATTTGAATTTATAATAAAAGATGTGCCACATTTTTACATGGCACATCTTTTTGTTATAAGTTCTTTGTTTTTTCCTGTCTTACAATTCTTTGAATACTTTTTTCTACAAGAAAATACTTTTGGGAGAGTTGCTTAATTGAAAGCCCGCTAATATATTCCATGTAGATATTTGTATTTCGTATAGATAGTTCTCTTTTTGCCAAAGTATCCACTTTTCGTCCTTTTCTCTTAGGTTCCGATTTAGGGATATAGATAATCTGACCATCTACATAGCATTGTATCTGCTTAATTATCTCCATTGGCAATACATCTTTTGCACTTATATAGTTCATGTGTTGCACCTCCTAAAGAAATTATTTAGGATAAGCATGAACTATCACTTTTTAGTTTTTTGCAATAGCTCATGCTATGCAACTTTTGTTCTACTCATAAATTAATCTTACCTCCCTTGCTGAAAAATATTATATATCTAAAGGCAGTTAAAATCAATGCTCAATTTGTTATACTATCTATCAACATCTGATATATAAAGAATTGGGTGATTCCGTAGTAGTCGGCATTGTGGAAAAATCCCAAAGTTTTGATTTTTCCATAATGCTTGTCTTTGGTTTCTTTGGTTCGGAATAGTGCGGTGCTGGCGGTCTATCTCTTGTTTTCGGTTGCTTGCTTCTTTACCGTACATGAGCATTATCAAAGGGCATATCATCCGCGGAAAGTATAAGGATAAAAAGAGGCCGGTTCTGATTAACAACTGGGAGGCCACCTATTTTGCTTTTGATACGGAAAAGCTGCTGGCCATCGCAAGAGAGGCCTCCGGGCTTGGAATCGAGATGCTGGTGATGGATGACGGGTGGTTCGGCAGGCGGAAGAACGAGTACAGCTCCCTGGGGGACTGGTATGTGAATGAGGAGAAGCTGCGGGGCGGCCTGGGCTATCTGGTAGAGGAAGTCAACAAGCTGGGGATGAAATTCGGCATCTGGTTCGAGCCAGAGATGATTTCGCCGGATTCGGACCTCTACCGCGCCCATCCGGATTGGGCCATCGCGGTGCCGGGGCGGACGCCCTCCATGGCCAGGGGCCAGTATGTGCTGGACTTCTCCCGCAGGGAAGTGGTGGACGGTGTCTGGGAGCAGATGAGAGCGGTGCTGGAAAGCGCAAATATTGAATACGTGAAATGGGATATGAACCGGCCGCTGTGCGATATGGGGAGCTTTGGGCTGCCCCCTGAGCGTCAGGGGCAGGTTCGACGCGGGGATGCTGTACTACAGCCCCCAGATATGGTGCTCGGACGACACGGACGCCATAGAGCGGCTGGCCATCCAGGAGGGGACGGCGCTGATTTATCCTCTTTCCGCCATGGGGGCCCATGTCAGCGACTGCCCCAACCATGCGGTGGGCAGATCTACGCCTTTTGAGACCAGAGGGTATGTGGCGCTGGCGGGGACATTTGGGTACGAGCTGGACGTGACGCGGATTCCGGAGGAAGACAGGGGGATGATACCGGAGCAGGTGGCTCTTTATCATAAATACAATGACCTGGTTCGGGAGGGGGATTATTACCGCATTGCCTCCGCGGCGGAGAACCATCTGTATGATTGCTGGCAGGTGGTGTCCGGGGACAGGAAAGAGAGCCTGGTGACCTGGGTTCAGGTGATGTGCGGGCCGGGGAGGCAGAGCCATATGGTCCGCCTGAAAGGGCTGGACGAAAACGCGGTTTACCGGGTCGAGGGAGCCGAGGGGACGGAGGGGGAGACGGAACTTTTGCTCTCGGGAGACTGCCTGATGTACGCGGGACTTCGGATTCCTGACAGGAAAGGGGATTTCGTGGGGCAGATGTTCCATCTGATTCGGACGGAAGAGGACTGACAGAGAGGATTATGGCGCGGGTTCCTGTTTAATGGGGACCGCGCTGTTTTAATCTCATTGCATGGATATCTTCCAGTCTATTCTATGCTGGAACAGGGATTTATTTCTTTGAACAAAGTTGAATATTTGTTCCGGATTCTCCTTCCGCGTTATTGCGTGCTTTTTTTGTATGTATTAAGATAAAGAAAGGACAGCGATAGAGAAGTGCCATTCATAAATTTTTTGCTTATATGGAAAGCGCATATAAAAAGTCAAGAGGGAGGAAATCTAGTGGAGCAAAAGAAAGAAGATTCTAAACTTACCATTGTCCTCTGGAGTTTGAAAAAAGCCTGGAAAATCTGCCCCGGGAAGCTGGTTTTCTGGGTGCTTATCAATGCCTGTAGTGCGTTGCTGGTCCCCGGTTATCTGGTGCTGTCCTCGTACCTGATTGACGCTGCCACATCTGGCATCGGCGTGGAGGCTTCGGTGGTGTATTTATTGTTTCCCGTTGGCGCGATGACTGCATTTCTGTTTCTGCGGGGCAGTTACAGGCTGCTGATTCAGGTGACAAAGCAGTTGTTTGTCAACGACATGCAGATGGAAGTATCCCGTGAGATAATGAATCAGAATGCCCGTATCCCGGTGGCCACCTTTAATGATGATGAGTTCGTGAAGATGCTGTATCTGTGCGCGGACAGTAATAACGCGGTGAATGTGGCGGTGGTGGCCCAGGGGTTTGTCACGGCGCTGGGGCAGATTGCATCCGTCATTACGCTTCTGGCGATGGCGGCCCGGCTGTCTTTGCTATTCTTGCTGGCGGCCCTGGCCCTGGTGGTCATCAGCGTTGCCCTGTGCATGTGGATGGCAGGCACGCGGTACCGCATTGAGAAAGAAACCATTGTGGACGCGCGATGGAAAAGCTATTATTTCTCCTGTCCCTGCACGCAGGAAAACGGACGAGAGATTCGGACCCTGGGCCTGGAGGATTTTTTTGTAAAAAAATGGCGTAGCGTGGCCGACTCCTTAAGGAAGAGGCTGCTCAGGGTGGAACATGCGAAAAATAACGGAAGCAGACTGATAGATGCGCTGAGCATCCTGCTGTCTGTGGGCATGCTGGTCGGCGGCATCCGGATGCTGGGCAGCGGCATAATTACCCTGGGGACCATGTACCTCATCTGGCAGCTCAGCAACGAATTGCAGAGCTGCGTTCGGAGCTTTGCGAATGAGCTGGTGGAGCCCTATGCGGCGATTCCTAAGGTGCGTGACACAAAGGAATACTTAGGGCTTGCGCTGGAGAATGATTTGGCTTTGTGCGGGAAAGAAGATGAGGTGCCACCCGGTGGGAGTGTGCTGGCTGGCATGGACACCCGGGTGCCTGTCTATCAGCTGAAAGATATCTCTTTCGGCTATAAGGAAAGAAAGGAAATCCTCCATCAGCTTTCCCTGACGCTGAGGCCCGGGGAGATTGTAGCGCTCTGCGGTCCAAATGGCTGCGGCAAGAGCACGTTGATTAATCTTCTGACAGGTCTATATAAAACGAATGAGGGAAGCATTTCCTTTGGCGGTGTGCCTTTCCATAGCATGACGCCTAAGCGGCTTTCCACAGCCATGGGGGTGGCATTTCAGTATACCTGTACTTTCGGTTTCCCGCTGAAAGAGGAGGTGGCCCTGGGGCAGATTGAACGGCTCTCCATGGAAGATGAGATACAACAGGCTGTCAGACGCGGCGGTGCAGAGAAGATACGGGACAGAATCGGACTGGACGGCTATGTGGGTACGGACTTTGACGTAAGCGGATACCGGCTGTCCGGCGGTGAGAAACAGCGGATTGGGGTCAGCCGGGCGTTCATGGGGGACAAACAGGTCCTGATTCTGGATGAGCCTGCCGCAATGCTGGACCCCATTGCCGAATACCAGCAGTTCCAGGAGATCCGGGGCCAGATTGCAGGCCAGACGGCGATTCTCATTTCCCACCGGATTGGGTTCGCCCGTCTGGCAGACCGGATTCTGGTCATGGAGGCAGGACGGATAGTGGAGGACGGCACCCATGAAGAGCTGATGGGGCAAAACAGCGTTTATCGGCGGATGTTTGAGGCCCAGAAAGAATGGTATGACGATGTCGAGGGGGAGGTGCAGGTACATGGGTAGGAAAGTGGAAGCGCAGCAAAGCGGGGGACGCCAGTCCCATATGCGGATTCATGAGGTGCTGGGAGCCTGCATGTCTATCTTGCGGGAGACATTGTCCAGGGGTAAGATGGCGGCGCTGCTTTTGTTTTCCTTGGCTGGTTCCCTGATGCCGGCCGTTGTGGTATACGTGAACAAGTGGATTATCGATGCAGCGGAGGGCTTTTCGCGGCAGGAGGTTTCCATGGAGGGTGTTCTTTGGTGCATCACTCTGTTTGCGGTTATGGGTCTTCTGCTGGCAGGAATTGTTAATGTGAGGGACCGCCTGGCGGCTGCCTGTTTTTCAGGGGTTGCGGATCAGCTTCAGGAGAACATCATGCGCAAGTCTTCTCGAATTCGGCTGGCCTATTATGATGACATCGCCTATCGGAACAAGGTCAGCTTCTCGTCCAGCGATCTGCCGCTGCGCCTGCGGGAGCTGATTGTGTCCTGTGTGTTGCTGGTGCAGGACATGCTGACGATTCTTTCCCTGGTGGCAACGGTGCTGTCCATAAACGGCTGGGTGACTTTGCTTGTGTTTCTGGGATTTCTCCCCATGGTGTGGGTCATTCTGCAGCAGGGACGTGCCAATTTCCGCTTTCTGCAGGAGATTTTTGCCCAGGATAACCAGCGGTATTATCTGCACACGGTCACATACCGGCGGCGCCATCTGGAAAATATGCGCTATTACGGGCTGCGCCAGTTCGTGGAGGACAAATGGGAGGGGATTTCCGGGGAGCTGAATGAAAAGCGGGCCCGGATTGTGATGAAGTTTTTCCGCCTGCGCCTGCTGGCTAACGGAGTGCTGTATCTTAGCGTGGGGGCCGGAATCGTCTTAGTTCTATCCGATATTCTGGAGGGAAAGAACTCCATCGGAAGCATTGCCCTGGTTCTTACTGTCGTCATTTCGCTGACAGGGACGGTGACTGCCTTTTTCGAACGGCTGGGCATCCTGGAGGAGAATGGCCAGTATGTGGAAAGCTACAGGGAACTGATGTTCTTTGAGGATGAGGCACCTGGGATGACGCCCCTAGCGCAGGATATGGAAATCCAGTTTGAACATGTCAGTTTCACTTATCCCTATTCTGACCGGGAGGTGCTGCATGACCTGAACCTGACCATACGCCAGGGGGAGCGCATTGCCATTGTGGGGGAGAACGGCAGCGGGAAATCCACCTTTGTATCTTTGCTATCCGGCTTTTATCCGATTCAGTGCGGACATGTCACGGTGAATGGGGTGACTCTGGAGGAATGCCTGGCGGATTTCCGGGACAAGACCTCCTGCCTGCACCAGTTCAGTGAAAGCTATATCATGACAGTCAAGGAAAATATAGAAATCGGCGACACCAAAAGAGAGATTTCCCGGCAGGAATTAGAGGAACTGGGCCGGAAAGCGGGTGTGCACAGTTTCATCGACACCTTGGAAAATGGTTACGACACTCTGATTGGGAATTTAAGCAACAATAACACCTTTGACTTATCAGGGGGGCAGAGACAGAAGATGTTCCTGGCCAGGGCACTGGCCCGCAGGGACGCCAGGCTGCTTATCCTCGACGAGCCCACCAGCGCCCTGGATCCAATGCCGGAAGCGGAATTGTACCGCAATTTTTCCGAACTTGCCGGGGACAGGACATGTATCCTGATTTCCCACAGGCTGGGAGCCACAAAGCTGGCAGACAGAATTCTGGTGTTCCGGGATGGGCGGATTATTGAGGAGGGTACCCACGAGAGCCTCATTGCCCGGAACGGCTATTACAGGCAGATGTATGCTGCCCAGGCCCAGTGGTATAGGTAAATGGATTTATGTATGACAATGCAGGAAAACCTCGAAGAAGTTATGGTGCATTGCATTGAGGATACTGGTGCAGTATGTGGCTTTTAAGCTATGCTGCACCAGCAGTCTCTTTATGAAAGATCTGTGATTGTACAGAGATGTTCCTTTTTGCCGGTGTCATAGCTTAAGCCCACGGCAAGAATATTTGTGACATTCTCTTTTCTCAGCTTTTCGCAGTATTCCTTGTTTTTTATCTGAGCAATCGCATCCTGGGGCGTGCTGTCTGCTTTTAACTCCAGTATGATTCCCGGCAGGTTATTGCGCCTTGGGTGGAAAATGAAATCCGCAAAGCCTTTGCCGCTTTTTTCTTCCCGCTCTATCCTGTATTTATTTCTTGCGGACAGATAGGCAAGCGTTACCACGCAGGATAAGCTGTTTTCATCGTTATATTTCAGGATGGGCAGCTCGCTGTTATGGATGTCATGGAGATATGATGCTACGGTATCTCCTTTTTTCTCCAATGTGGCATTCAGGATTTGGTCTGAGTTGCGCACCAACTCTGCAACATAGCCGAAATCATCGTCTTCCAGCGCCTCTTCAAATTCCAGCATAAGCTCTTTGTTCGGTATTCTGAGTTCCCCATCATGATACGACAGCAGCCCATATATGATCATTGCGGAATAAATGTCTTTTCTGTTGGCGGGGCTTTTCTGACCGGCATAGTATTCTTTTTTGATATCGATTCTGACAGGGATGTCGTTTACCAGCCTGATGACATCATCCCGCACTTCGCCGATGTTGTATTTCAGGAAAAACAGTACCTCGTCCATTTTTCCTGTTCTGGTCCAGTAGCTTTGGCACATGGAGTCTTCCAGGGCACACACTACGGATCTCGGATTATACAGCCGCGTCCCACCCCCTGCCTGATACCCGTTGTACCAGTCGCTGATTTCATCCATTGTCAACGCAGATTGTCTTTCGCAGAGGGCTTTGACCTCGTTTTCTGTAAAGCCGAAATATTCCTCAAAAAAAGGATCCCTGAGCATGGTGTATTCTTTGAACATATTCAGCGCAGAGCCGGTACTGTATTTCTTGATTGGCAGCACCCCCGTCATGTAAGCCAGAGCCACATAAGGGCGGTCTTTCAGAAGATTTCTCAGAAACTCCAGAAATGCGCTGTGATGTTCCGGGAAAAGTTCATGGCTGAATATATAATCCCATTCATCGATTATAAATATGAACTGATCGCCTGTGGCATCCAGCAATTCGGATATCGTGCGGAATTTCCGGTTCTTAAGCTCCGGATAAGCCTCTTTTATATCATCTGCGATGGACTCTCTTATCAGGCTGATATAATCCTCATAAGTGCTGCCCGCATCCGGCAGATTGTTCAGGCATAAATTGATTACATTATATTGATTCAGGTGGGTCGGATAGGTGCTGCTGTGGTGGATTTTCAGATGGTCAAATAGCTCCTTTGCGTCGTATGCCCTGCAATAGTAGGTTCCGAGCATGTTGAGGACGGATGTCTTGCCGAAACGCCGCGGTTTCGTGATACAGATATATCGGTTTGGCGTATTGATTCTCGCATTTATGATTTCGATTATGTGGGTTTTATCGACAAAATATTTATCATGGGCCAGCATGCTGAAATTTTTATTTGCAGAGCCTGTGTTTAAACAGATAGCCATGGGAGCCTCCTTTTTGCATAATGAGAAACGTTATATCGAATTGTGGCTGCCGGTGCCGCCGTTATGCTTCCCGGAACGCTTCTATTTGGCAGGTATACTTCTTGCTCTTTGCGTCATAATTGATTCCCACCAGGAGCATGTCCCCGCCTTATGGGCTTCTTCGATTGCCGCCGCCACTGCCTCTTCGTCCCCGTTCAGGGTGGCTTCCAGGAGCTGTTCCGAGTCTTGGATGAGCTTGGCGATTTCTCTGTGCTTTCCCGCGTTCACTGCCCGGATCCCTGATATTGGAGGCCCGTGATATGAACAGCGTGATATCCAGGTAAATCACGTTATATCTGTTCAGATACTGCTCGAAAGAGGCATCCCCGGAAATCTCCAGCCTTTCGAACAGCTCCCGGGAGTCGCAGCTCTTGTCATAATACGCGCACAGCATCTGCGCGGCGATGGACTTCCCGAACCTGCGGGGCCTGCTGACGCAGATGAGCTTATCTTTTGTGCCCAATATGCGGTTGGTAAAGGCGATCATCCCGGTCTTGTCCACGTAGGTTCCTTTTCTGACGGACGCAAAGCCGGCGTTGCCGATGTTCAGGTAGTTTCCCGTATTCTGCACGCTCCTATGGTTCTATTTTACTGTACTTTCCCCGAAAGAGCAAGGGACTTCCGCGGGATTGGCCGGATTTAGCGGACGCGTACCTGGCCTTCTGCAAGCCCCCCTAACAATGCCATCAGTTCTGCGTAAAGCGCCGGACAGTTCTTCTTTACCTGCACCACGAAGTCCCCGCCTCCATGATGTCTCCTGTCGCCCCGGCGGCGTAGACAGTCACGGTGCTCCTTTCCATGTCGAGCATCTCCACGAGCATGGGGATTGTGGCCGCCTCGTTCGTCTTCTCCCGGTTGGCAACCTGTCCTGCCACCAGCCTTGATGCAGCGCCTACGGCGATATGGATGTCCCTAGTGTTGGATATTTCCCCTATCCATTGAATATAGTATATTCTACTTGATAGAAAAAAGCCAGCTTTTGGAGATGTATTACTACAAATTCTAAACTGACTTTTGAGCAGAACTCTATTTCATTTTCATGCTTCTTCGTGAAACAGCCCTGTAAAGTAGCAAAAAACACTTTTCAACTACATCTTTTCAGGCTATAATACCCATATAGCCTTAGTATACTATTTACATAGCCTTGGCATCACAATATTGCTCTCGCCACCGGAACATCTGTAGACGATGGCATACATCGGTTATTCGTAAACTGTGCAGTAAATGATGGATCTGATATTGCGGAGCTGATGCAATACTTTAAAAACAGTACTGGTAAAAACAACAAATTTCCCAAGTTATCAGAGCGGGTATTTTATTTTAAGGAATCAAAGGAGGGAGCTGAAGTTATGACACAGGTTGTTGAAGAATATGCAAACAAAAAGGTTCTTGAGCGAGACAAAGAAACGGCCAAATCACTTTTACAGAACGGGGCATCTGTAGAACTGATAAAGAAATCCATTCCAACCCTTTCCGTAGAATTCATTGAAAAAATAAGTCGGCAGCTGACATCTGTAGAACAATAAAAAAGCTTGCGTTTGCCATGAGATATCCTCTTTAACATATTGAAAAGTTGTGGTGAATCTGCTATGATAGGTTAAAATAAATCTGTTTTGGCAGATAGACGAAAGGAGAAATATAAGATGACTGTTTTGTGCGAGGTAATGGAGAGGTAAAACTGAATAGCCGTTTTTAAGTAACCTTTCGTGAATACTATAACTTTCGGTTGCAGCACGCTTTAGGGGTGTGTTATTTTTGTATCCAGAATCAGCCGTAGGAAGTACCTGCCAATAAGGGTTGCTTGCTACGGCATTTTTGTGTCCATTTTTGGATGATGAAAAAACGGAGGTAATAAGCATTGAATATCAATATTAGGAAAGAGACACCTGCGGATTACCGTATTGTAGAGGAATTGACGCGGGAAGCTTTTTATATTCTACAGCTGGCGGAACTGGGAGTGCGCAATCCGGTTTGTTCGCTGATTCGCTCGAAAGCCGGAATCTCTTTGTATCGTGTGGAATGCGTGGAACATGTGGAATCGGAAAGGAAAAATCTTATCCTGAAAGTGTTTGAGAATCAGGAAGATGCGCGGGAAATTGGCAACTACCTGATGCTGTCAGAGCTTGAAATACCGACTTTGCCCCTGTTGGGTTTCACCAAAAACGCAATCCTTTTGCCGGATGTGGAGTCAGGCGATGAATACCGGCTTGGCAGAGAAAGTGATTTAAACAACCCAAAGACGGCAAGAGCCATTGCCAAATGGTACAGAATGCTTCATGAAAAGGGCCGCGGGTATCTTTCCGGCCGCGAGGCTCCTATGTATGATGAATCCGATATGCTCACTGTGGACAATATGGGAATGGTGGCTGAAAAGACCGGCACCGCGGAAAACATGCTTTGGCAGGCAATCGCGGATGACTACAGCACGATTCGCGGCCGGATAGACGCTCTGCCGCGGACGCTGGTCTACAATGATTTTTACTGGACGAATCTGATTGTATCAAAAAACGGCGAAAGCGCTTTCATGTTCGATTACAATTTGCTGGGCAAAGGCACTGCTTATGGCGACATCCGTAATGTGACCAGTTCGCTTTCCCGCGAGGCGGCGGAGGCATTCATGCGAGAATACGGTGATGACATCGATGACGGGCAGAAAAAGGCAGATGCCTTTATTGCGCCTCTTGTCACACTGGTCAGCGCCTGTGGGTATGATGCTTTCCCGTCTTGGGCAAAATCCGCGCTTGAGGAATTGAAGAATGGCGATATATTAAGGCATCTGAAAGAATGGCTGGATATGGAAGCGGATGGATGAATTCGTCTCCGGAATCTGGAAAGCGATATACGCGGGCAGCAACTCAATAAAGGCTTTACGCTTTGAGCATGGATTGTTATAATAAAGATATAGATACAAGTAACCGGTTCCCATAGAAAGCAGGTGGTTATAAGGCGTTATACCGCTTTAAAAGTGATTCTTACGGCTTCTGGTATTAATCTTACAGAAATCGACATTATTAAAGAATAGCCCTGCATCTGAACCGCAGATGAAATGAAAGCGCAAAGCCCTTATTGGATTATCAAGGGTTTTGCGTTTTTTGATGGAGGTAAAGACTTTCATGCGTTTGGCATCTTTTGTTGTAAGCCCCTTGACAGCGGCGCATCGCTTATTGTAAGATAAATACATATAGCAGAGCCTGCCAGCCAGGCTTCTGCTAAATCTTGGAAAGGCGGTACCCTGATGATTATTATTATTCGATAACTTTTAACTGATGAGTCGGCAATCATGCCGGAGGCGCAGGGGGATTTCTGCGCTTGTCAGAGAGATTATCGGATAAGAAAAGGGGCAGGCCTTTTTTGCGTTGCAGGATTTTTTGCCGCGGGAAAATACGGTTTGAACGACTGCTTTGCAGGCGCTTTCTTATGTGCCCGGGGCGCATGTGAAGCCCTCCGGTTCCGGTAATCTCTCCCTTTGGAAATATGGAAAGGAGAGATTTTTTTATGCAGGCAAGACAGCTTATTTTAGCGGAAAACATAGAGATGAAATTCGGGGAGCGGGAGATATTCCGCTTTGACAGAATGACAGTGTACGAGGGAGAGAAGATTGGGCTGGTGGGCGCCAACGGCGCGGGAAAGACCACGCTGCTCAAGGTGCTGGCGGGAGAGCTGGAGCCTACGGACGGCAGGGTGAAGATAGCGGGCGATGCGGCCTTTTTCCGGCAGTTTGCGGAAAGCGGGGAGGACCGTTTTTTGGAGGAAGACCTCTGGGAGCTGAGCGGCAAGGAAGTCAGCGATATGGGGATACAGGACAAGGTCTGGGAGGCATCCGTCAGCGGCGGAGAGGAGACCCGCATCCGGCTGGCCCGGATGTTTTCCAGCGATAAGGCCATTGTCTTTCTGGACGAGCCCACATCGAATCTGGATTACAAGGGAATCGCTGTCCTGAAGCGCAAGTTAGCTGCCCTGGAGACTCTGGTGATTGTCAGCCATGACCGGGCCCTGCTCAATGAGCTTTGCACCCGCATCATAGAGATTGAGGGCGGAAAGCTGACGGAATATGACGGCGGCTATGACGACTATCTGGAGCAGAAGCAGGCTGCCGTGGCCCGGCAATGGACGGAATACGAGAATTACACAGCTGAGAAAAAGCGGCTGGAGAAAGTGTTCCAGGAGAAAAAGGAACATGCCAGACAGATTGAAAAGCGGCCGAAGAACATGTCGCCCCGGGAGGCAGGGCTGCGCAATTTCCTTTCAAAGCATCCCAAGGACGCCAAGGCGCGGAAGATGGAAAAATCGGCAAAAAATGTACGGCAGCGCATAGATGCCATGGAGGTAAAGGAAAGGCCCCGGGAACTGCCGAAAATCCGCCCGGATTTCCGCCTGACAGACCCGCCGGAGAATCGTTTCGTCATCCGGGGCGAGGGAATCCGCTTTGCCTATGAGGGCGGCCCGGAGCTTTTCCGGGATGCCTCGTTTCAGATTGCGAACCACAGCCGCGTGGCCATAGTGGGGGAGAACGGGGCGGGCAAGACTACGCTGCTGCATCTGATTTGCGCTGCAGGAGACGCTCCGCCCGCCTTGGGCGCCGGCGCGATATCCGTGGTGCCCAAGGCCAGAATCGGGCTGTTCGAGCAAAATCTGTCCACAATTGACTACGACCGCACCGTATTGGAGAATGTGATGGAAGTCAGCATCCAGCAGGAGTCGGTGGCGCGCACGGTTCTGGCGAGACTGCTGTTTTTTGAAAAAGATATGAAGAAACCGGCCGGCGTGCTCTCCGGCGGGGAGCGCATCAAGCTTGCTTTCGCCAAGCTGTTCGTGTCCCGGGTAAACCTCCTGATACTGGACGAACCCACGAACTACCTGGACATCCCCTCCATAGAGGCGCTGGAGGCGATGTTTTCCGAGTATGAGGGTACTTTGGTGTTCGTGTCCCACGATGAAGCTTTTATCCGCAGAGTGGCCACGGATGTGCTGGAAGTGGCGGATGGGAAAATCATACATCATGACATGCCGTCCGGGACGCCTCCATGGCGGACGGCACTTTGGCAGTCTATCTGACCTTGGAGGATATCATCGGCAGTGACCGGCTGGCGGAGGGCGCGGACTTCTGCCACAGCTGCCAGGCCGGCAGGCCGGGCGGGACGGATGAGACATCCTATCGGTACCAGTCTCTGGGCTATCACGGGGAAAGCGGCACTTACGGATTCCTGGTCACCATCACACCCGCCAATGAAGACAAATCGGGCGCTTCTAAGGCTGTTTTGCTGGTAAAGTATTCTGTTGACGCTGACAGTTCCGATATCATTCAATACTAACACGGAATCATGCGTGATGAATGAATTTTTCTTGAAATTCCAGGTTTACACAGAACAAATGTTCTGATATAATGAAGCCATGGCACAGGAGGGACATTTGCATGGACGACAGAACAATCTTTCATATTGATGTGAACAGCGCATTTCTTTCCTGGGAGGCGGTGCACCGTCTGCGGGATCTGGGAGAGACGCTGGACTTGCGGACGATTCCATCCGCGGTAGGCGGGGATATGTCCAAGCGGCATGGCGTCATACTGGCGAAATCGATTCCGGCGAAGAAATATAATGTGCGGACAGGGGAGCCTATCGTGGACGCTCTCAGGAAATGCCCGAATCTGACACTGGTGTCACCTGATCGGGAGCTGTACTCCACAAATTCCGCGGCTTTCATGGAAATCCTGCGCAGATACTCCGATGTGGTGGAGCAGTACAGCATCGACGAGGCTTTCGTGGACATGACAGGGACCCGGGCCCTGTTCGGAAGCCCCATGGAGGCGGCTTACAGGCTGAAAGATGAAATCAGAGACACCCTGGGCTTTACGGTGAACGTAGGGATTTCCAGCAATAAGCTGCTGGCGAAGATGGCAGGGGAGTTCGAGAAACCGGACAAGGTGCACACGCTTTTTCCGTATGAGATTCAGGAGAAGATGTGGCCTCTTCCGGTGGGAGAGCTTTTTTCTGTGGGCGGCGCCTCGGAGCAGAAACTGAGACGCCTTGGCATCAATACCATCGGAGATCTGGCCCGGGCGGATTTGGGCACTCTCCGGGCGGCTCTGAAGAAACACGGAGAGGCCATCTGGAATTTCGCCAATGGCAGAGATCTGTCTTTGGTGGAGGCGGAGAGCGCGGATAATAAGGGATACGGGAATTCCACTACCCTTGCTTTTGATGTGACAGATGCAGATACAGCGAAGATGATACTTCTGTCCCTGGCGGAGACTGTGGGCAGGAGGCTGCGCAGGGATGGGGCATGGATAGAGACCGTGTCCGTGGCGCTTCGCTTTTTCGACCTGTCCCGGGCATCCCATCAGTGCGTGCTGGACTATGCCACGAATATCACAGACGAAATCTATCAGGCAGCCTGCAGGCTTTTTGACGAATTCTGGGACGGGACTCCCATCCGCCTGATTGGCATCCAGACCGGGAAAGTGACGAAAGATGGGGACAACAGGCAGATGTCGCTCTTTGACGACACGGACTATGAGAAGCTGGAGCGGCTGGACAAGGCCATGGACAGCATTCGGGAGAAATTCGGCGAGAACGCTGTCAGGCGGGCTTCTCTGACATCGCTTTAGGGGCATTTATAATCAGATGGCCCCGGAGTACATCTTCGTATATTTGCAGGTGTTGCGCATTCCGGAGCCGTGCCGGGGCCAGGGCTGTGATTACCATTCGGACAAAAGCCACATAATGGAATCGTATCTGGGCTGCATTATCCATTTCCTTTTCTGCGGGCGCTTCTGCGCATCAGCCTGCGCGCCAGCTTTATGAGCAGCCAGAGCAAAAGGACGATCAGTGCCAAGAGCAGCAGAATGACACCCAGGATGATGAACGCGAATTTGTTAGGGCTTTTCAGCAAATCTCCGATGGCCCTGCTGTCCTCCACTACCTTGCGGCCCTGGGGGGAGGCATAATATTCCGGCACGTTTGAAATGCCGTCCCCATCCGTATCCTCCAGAGAATCCAGGAAGCCTGCAATAGCGGCCCAGGCCTTTACCTCCCGCCCTCCGTCAGTGATGATGGCATCCTCGATATTCTCGATAGGGGTGCCGTCCGCGAATTTGGGCTGGACAGACAGGATGCCGTAGGACACATCCGTGACGGCCCCCAGCATCTGCCCGCTGTAGAGATCGCATACCACGCGGTAGAGCTTGTCGTCCTCAATCTCCGTGCGGCTGCCCTTTTCATCGGTCATATAGCAGTCAGTGACCTTGTTCAGGATAATCCTGTGGGGATTGTAGGTAAAGTGCAGTCCGCTGATATACAGTCTGGCGGATTTCATGATATCTGACATGGAGGCGTCGATTTCCGCGCCGGTCTTTAACTCCGCGCCGGTCAGATACATGCTGATCAGCGGGTATCCCGGGATACCGTCCGGGCCTATCCCCAGGGAATAGGCGTTGAACACATCCGTCACGGTGATGTCCCCCGTGGCAAAGGTGTCGCGCACGCAGCCGGAGGGCACGATGGCCACATCTACCGGATGGGTGTCAGGGTTGTCCGCATGTTCCGCCGCGTAAGTGAAAGAGTCGGACAGAAGATTGCCCAGATTGTGCTCCGTGTGGATTTCATACAGGTCATCGGAGGCGGCGAATTCCACTGCGTTCTGGGCCAGCACCTGATTCCTGGTGTAGCCGAACTGAGTCAGGTAGGCGGAATCCACTTTTTCCATCAGGCTGTCGATTTTGGCCTGGGCGGTGTCATCCGGTTCGATATCCGGCGTGATGGGCAGCAGGTCATAGGAATCCATGTGCCAGCGTCCGTCAGACTGCCTGGTCATGGACAGGCTGCCCAGACTCCTGCCGTAGGAGCCGCAGGACACGATATAGGTGTTTCCATGCTGGATGGGCTCATAGAGGGAGGTGTGGGTGTGGCCGCTGATGATTAGGTCAAGCTGGGGCACTGCCTTTGCCAGGATTTCGTCCTCGGACTTGTCCGGGTTCTCGCTGGTGCCGCTGTGGGAGACGCAGACGATTATGTCGGCATCTTCCTTTTCCTGAATCACTTTTACCGTGGCGGCCGCAGCCTCGGAGGCATCCTTGAACTTCAGGACACAGGTAGGGGCGCAGGCCAGGGAATCCTCCCCGAAGACGCCCAGCACGGCAATTTTCACGCCGCCTTTATCCAGCATGATATAATCTCTCACGCCGTAGGCGGCGAAAGCATCCTCTAAGAGCTGCTGGTCCGCAGTGAGGCCCTCCGCTTTCATGGTCTCCCAGTCCACGTTGCACAGCGCCAGAGCGGGCATGGGCTCTCCGCTCTGCACGGCTGCCTCCAGGGCCCCGGCCAGCCCCGAAGAGCGGTAGTCGAATTCATGATTTCCCAAAGTGGTGACCTCGCATTCCAAAGCGCCCAGCATCCGAAGCTCCGAAGCGTCCGTGTGGAAGATAGTCTGCACTAATGTCCCCATGGAGAAGTCCCCCGCGTCCAGGACCAGGGCATCCGGGTTTTCCTCTTTCGCCTGGTCGATCAGCGTCTTGATGCGGGCAAAGCCGCCCAGGGTCACATTCGCTCCGTTTTCCACTGTGGGAAAGCTGTCCAGATGGGAATGGGTGTCATGGAGGAACAGGATGTCCACCTGCTGCCCATCTGCCTGCGCGGCAGAAGCGGTGAGGTGAAACAGGGGAAATGAGAGCATGGCCGCCAGACAGAGCGCCGCAAATCGTTTGAAATGTTTCTTCATAGTCAAATTTACTCCTCTTTTTATGAGAATAGCATTGGCAATTACGTGTTTTTACATTATAATATCTGAAAAGGGAAAAGGCAATATTTAAAAAATTTTAAGGTTTCTTTTCGTGACGAAAGCGCCCGGATGTGGTATAGTGCATCATAAGTCAGTGTAAGAGGTGAAACAGTCAATGGACAGTAATGATAGAAGTGACAGAAATGAGATGGAGCAGATTCAGCGGGGACTGGAGGCGTTTCTGGAGAAAGAGATGGACGGCGCCCGGGTTTCGGGGAACCGGAGAGGCGGCCGGAGAGAGGAAGCCGTGGAGGACTCGGAAGAGATTCGCATCATAGGACAGCCCCGGGGCAGGGGGCAGTCCCGCAGACAGTGGGAGGCTGCAGAGCCGTATCCAGGGGACTGGCAGGATGAAGACGAAGAGCCGTTTCGGGGCGGGATGCCGCCGGAGGGCGAAGCGTATGACGAAGAGCCCGATTTGGAAGATTGGGATAACTGGGAGGAGGAAGCCAGGCCGGCCCGCAGGAGGAGAGCGGAATACGGAGGATATGGGGATGAAGAGCCGTATCCGGGGGACTGGCGGGACGAGGAAGAGGAAATTCCCCGGAGGAGGGCAGAATACGGCAGATATGAAGAGGAGCCCCGGAGGAGAAGAGGGGAATACGGCGGATACGAAGAGGAGCCCCGGAGGAGAAGAGGGGAATACGGCGGATACGAAGAGGAACCCTGGAGAGGAAAGCCGGGATATGACACATATGAGGACGAGCCTCCCCGCAGGAAAAGAGCGGAATATGAGACGTATGAAGACGAAGAACCGCGCCGTAGAAGACGGCAGACCGTAGATGCCGCGCCGCCCCGAAAGAGGGGCAGGGACTATGAAGAGGAGGAGGCGTCCCGGGGGAAGAGATATTCTCGGAAGAAAGGGAATTCCAAAGAGAAAGAGCTGGAACCAGAGGAGGAGGATTCCCGGATGTCGAAGAAAGCAAGCAAGGCGCAGAAGAAACGCCGTAAAAGAAAGTCCAGGCTCAGGAGATTCCTGATTGCCGTGGCGGTCATAGTCGCCCTGCTGGGGTTTGGCCTGTACCAGCTGGTAGGAGTGGTATATTCCAAGATGAATTACAAGGAGCTCAGCGCGGAGGCGACAGGGCCCATGAAAGAAGACGGTGTGGTGAACATCCTGCTCATCGGCAATGATTCCCGGGAGAACGGGGAGGACGGCCGCTCCGACGCGATGATTCTCATATCGATCAGCAGCAGGACCAAGACCATCTATATGACTTCTCTGCTGCGTGATATCTATGTGGAAATTCCCGGACATGACGGCAACCGCCTGAACGCCGCATACGCTTTCGGCGGCCCGGAGCTGCTGATGGCGACTATCGAGCAGAACTTCGGCATTCCTGTGAACCGCTATATGCTGGTGAATTTCGAGGCTTTTGCCGGTCTGGTGGACGCGGTGGGCGGTATTGAACTGGAACTGACCCGGGACGAGATAGACTATGTGAACGGCTATCTGGTGGAGTACAACATGCTCACCGGCAGGGAGCAGGGGACGGACAATATGGATCTATCCGTGGCCGACAATGGGCCGGCCGTGGTACATCTGAACGGCCCGCAGGCCCTTGCCTACAGCAGGAACCGCTATCTGGGCACGGACTTCGGCAGGACGGAGCGCCAGCGGAAAGTCCTTACAGCGGTGATAGGAAAGCTGCCCCTGGCCATGCTCACTAATGCCGGAGGGCTGATGGACGGCCTGATGCCGAACCTGACTACGAATCTGACCCAGGCGGAATGCTTTAGTTTAAGCCTGACGGCAGGGAAACTGCTCACCTATGACATTGTGTCTGACAATATTCCCCAGCCGGGCACCTACCGGGATGTGACGATTCGGGAAATGGCAGTGCTGGAAGTGGATTTCGATGCCAATATCAGGTATCTGAAAGAAAAAATATACGGAGAATAGGAGAAAGGTATGAGCTATTTTGTATTTGTGTTCATAGGCTGTACATGTATGTACGCAGGAGCGAAGATTTTAAGCAGCGAGGAGAGGAACAAAGTATTCAACAGATTCCCGATTCAGGTGGAAGATGTGAAGAAATATAATAAATTCTGCGCCATTCTGGTGATAGGCTTTGGCGTGGTGGCGGAGCTTACGATGCTCTGCGCCTACGCCTTAGGCGGCCTGCTCAGCATTGTGTTCACACTTTTCCTGATTGTGGAGGCCCGTATCGTCATGAAGATTTACAGCAAGGGCGAGAAGAAAATGCTGAAAAAAAGATAGCATGTACAGCAAGGAGAATAAGGTTCCAATTTTACCTTGACAAAGCTGCCGCTTGAAAGGATAATGATAAGTGGCGGAGAGGACAGGCTCCGAGGCGGAACGCTGTGGAGATAAGTGGGGGACGGGAGTGTTATTCAATTCCATTCATTTTTTGATTTTTTTTCCGATCGTGGTGTTGCTTTATTTTATTGTGCCAAGGAAGGTAAGATATCTTTGGCTTTTGCTGGCCAGCTATTATTTCTATATGTGCTGGAATGTGAAATATGTCGTCCTGATACTATCGTCCACTCTCATAACGTGGCTGACGGCAGGATATGTACACTCCTGCCGAAAGAAAGCCGCCGGGAGAGCGGCGCTGAGTGTCTGTATTGTCTTTCAATTGGGCCTTCTGTTTTTCTTTAAATATTTTGATTTCTTTCTGGATACCAGCAACAGGATTTTGGGCAGAATAGGCTGGGAGCTGCTGGACAAGCCCTTTGACGTGCTGTTGCCGGTGGGAATCTCATTTTATACATTTCAGGCCCTGAGCTATACCCTGGATGTATACAGAGGAGAGATAGAACCTGAGAAAAACTTTTTCAGATACGCACTTTTTGTATCTTTTTTCCCGCAACTGGTGGCAGGACCCATTGAGCGATCCGGTAATCTGCTGCGACAGATGCGCCGGATAGAGAAACTGGAGTTATGGAATTACGAGAATATCACAAACGGGCTCATGCTGATGGTCTGGGGGCTCTTCCAGAAGATGGTCATTGCGGACAGGGTGGCGATTCTGGTGAACACGGTCTTTGACGGCTATTATATGTACGGAGCGGTGGCGCTGATTGCGGCGGCGGCGGGCTTTGCCCTACAGATTTACTGTGATTTTGCCAGCTATTCTTCTATAGCGATTGGGGCTGCCAGGGTCATGGGCTTTGAGCTGATGGAGAATTTCGATACGCCGTATTTTGCCAGATCCATATCGGAATTCTGGCACAGATGGCATATCTCTCTGAGCACATGGTTCAGGGATTATGTGTATATACCTCTGGGAGGCAGCCGCTGTTCCAAGGTGAAAAGATACCGGAACCTCTTGATTACCTTTGCGGTCAGCGGCCTGTGGCACGGCGGAGGGTGGACCTTTTTGGCCTGGGGGATTCTGCATGGCATGTATCAGGTAATCGGCGATCTGACAAAAGGAATCCGACAGAGGGTGAATGACTTTTTCCATACGAAGACGGAAAGCATCAGCTATAAAATGGCACAGACGGTAATCACTTTCGCCCTGGTAGATGTGGCGTGGATTTTCTTCCGGGCGCAGGGGCTTCGCGCCGCATTGGAATATTGTCTGCGGATTTTTACCAGATGGGATCCATGGTCATTCTTCAATGGAGAGATTTACACGCTGGGACTGGACCGTGCCGAGATGAATATATTGCTTGCAGGATTGATTCTCCTTCTTCTGGTGGATTTGATCCGTTATCTGAAAAAACAGACATTCTCCGAATTCCTGGCGGAGCAGTGCATCTGGTTTCGGTGGGGTGTCCTGTTTGCGATGATGGCGGCGATTCTGGTATTTGGAATCTATGGGATACGGTTTGAGTCCTCGCAGTTCATCTATTTTCAGTTTTAAAAAGATGGGTTGGGGGTGTAAGGATGAACCTTCGCAAGGCGGCGAAAGCAGTTCTTTTTTGTGTGATAGCGGCAGTGCTGTATCTGTATCTTTACAGGGTGCTTTCCTGGAAAGATACGGGCGGGGACTACCAGTCTACTATGGATACCTTTTATACATTGGATGAGGACGTGGTGGATGTGGCTTTCCTGGGGAGCAGTCATTGCTATTGCGCGGTCAATACGGCGATTTTGTGGGAGCAGTATGGGATAGCCGCCTATAGCCTGTCTATCTCGGGCCAGGATATGGCCAGCTCGTATTTTTGTCTGAAAGAGATGCTGAAGACCCAGAGGCCCAGGGTGGTCTGCGTGGAGATGTATTACAGCAATCTGGAGGGATACCAGGTAAAGGGGAATCTGTATAGAAATCTTCTGGGGTATCGAATTTCCCGAAATTTCGCGGATGCTGTGGAAAGCATTGCGGAGGATGAGGAAAAGTGGGATATTTTGTTGAAATGGCCGATAATTCATACACGGTATGCCGAATTGAAGAGACAGGATTTCGAACCGGATCCTCAAATGCGGCTTTACATGGGCTGGGAGACAGGGTTCTCTGATGTGGAGGATATCGGCGGGATATCTGTATACCAGGGAGAGGAAACTTTGGAGATCCCTCAGGAGACAGAAGAGTGGCTCCTGAAGATCATCGCGCTGGCCCGGGAGGAGGATGTGGAACTGTGCTTTTTCCTGGCGCCTTTCGGGGCGGACGAAAGGGCGCAGATGCAGTACAAATATGCGGAGAAACTTGCCCGTGAGAACGGAGTGCCATTCCTGAACATGATTGATCTCCAGGAGGAGCTGCAGCTGGATACTGCCAGAGACTTTTCGGATACGGGACATACGAATTCCTATGGAGCGGAAAAGGTCACGGAATATCTCGGGAAATATCTGGACGGACATTATGATTTGGAGGACAAAAGAGGAGGGGCGCAGTATACTCTGTGGGATGAGAATCTGATGATGTGGAAACATCAGAAGCAAAATCAAATACTGCGGGAAACGACAGACCTGGGGCTTTATCTGGACAGCATATCCGGGCTGGAGGGTTATACTGTCATCATGGCCACGAGGGGAGAATATCTGGCGGGCGATGGGGAAAATCTGGCGGAAAGCCTGGCTGACATGGGGATAGATGAAAGTTTCTTCCAGATGGAGGGAGCCTGGGTGGTTGAGGATGGCGCGTTTCAGTATGGGACAGGGCTGGAGGATGGTTTCCGCCACATGGAAATCGGAGGGAGCGATGCCGTGATTCATGGAAATGACGGGCAGATGCATATCATCATTGAGCGCCAGGAATACATGCGGGCGAATCCGGGAATCGATATTCTGCTCTATGACAATATCCTGGAAGAAGTCGCCGACATAGTGGGATTCCAGGCGGCAGGAGATTATATATGTATCAGATGAGTGAAGGGAAAGGTAAGATGAGAAAACAGATAAAGCGGTTGTGCATGCTCCTTTTTCTGTGGATGCTGACGCTTGGCTGCGGCGGATGCGGCAGCGAAACGGGGGCCAGGCTGAAAAGCTATAAAATCTATCGCGTGGAGGGGAGCGATGCCTTGGAACTGACACAATTTGTGATGGACCTGGCAAAGCAGGAGGCGGATATCCGATTGAAAAATACCGCAGATGAGGAGGAGAACTGGATTTCCCTGCTGTCTGAGGAGGGATCGGCAAACGGGTACGGATACACTGTGGAGGGAATGGGGCCCAATGCGTTCACCATTGCCCGGGACGGAAACCATCTGTTTTTGCTGGCCCGGACCGACGCCGGGCTGAAGCGCGGGTGCAGATACCTTTTCGCTCACCTGGTGGACGGACAGGGGAGACTGCTCCTGGAGGATGGGGAGACCTATGCGGATGCCGGTCAGGATATGAAGGACGGAATCTACATAGGCAGTGCGCCTATTGCGGAATATACTATTTTTTATGGGGACAAAAGCGCAGTGCCCATGTGCGGGGAACTGCAAGAGTTCATTTACCGGACAGACGGAGATCTGCTGTCGGTGGCGGATTCGGAGAACCGTGAGGGAGCAGGAATTGTTCTGTCCATAGACAGTGCATTGGCCCAAGGGACAGGGCAGACTGTGATTGAGAACGGAGAGGTGTCCATAGCGGGGGCTGACGCAGATGCCCTGAGGCAGGAAATGTATCTGTTCGTGAACACCTATCTGGGATGGATGGACGCAGGAGAACCAGATGCCCGTATCAGCAGCACAGCAGGGACGATTTATGTGCCGGATGAGGTCAGGGCAGTGACAAATCCGTGGATAGAGGAGCGGGAGGCAATCGTGACGCTCTGGAATGTGAACTTTACCAGAGGCGTATATATGAATGAAGCCACTAGTCTGAAGAATAATATCCTGGACTATTCGGAAGAACAAATATATGAATACGTAAAAATGTTGAAATACTGTGGCTTCACAGGGGTGCAGGCTACAGATATGTGCTCTGCCTGGGCCGGAACGGACGGCTATGAGGCCACTCATGAGAAAATCCGCATGATGGCGGATGCGGCCCATTCGCTGGGGATGAAGTTCACCTTGTGGGTGTGGGGGGCAAATTTCGATGGGTTTAGCTGGGTGGACGACACGGTTTCCTATGCCCCGGGGGAGAGCGGATTCGCATATGACAATCCGGATACAGTGGCTACTTTTGAGAAATATTATTCCATCTATGCGGAGCTGGCAGATTGCTGCGACCGGGTAATCGCGCATTTTTACGATCCGGGCATGCTTTCCACATCAGAGGATGTGGCCTATTTTGCCAAAATGCTGCGGGGCAAGTTCCTGTCGGTGAATCCGGAAATCGACTTCGGCGTCAGCTGCTGGGTGGATGCTTTTGACAAAGGGACATTCGTGAGGGAGCTGGGCAATGATATCACGCTTTACGAGGGCGTGTTCTACGAAGATGAAAACGAGTATGTGGGTTTCCGCCAGTCTGTGGCGGGACTGGGCACCAGGCTGGGGACATGGGCCTGGGATATCTGCGAGATGGAGATAGACCAGCTTGCCCAGATGAATTTCAATATGGATATCATCCGGGAGACCTATCAGACGGCCAGAAAATATGACGAAATCTGTAAGCCCGCCTATTGGAGCGAGATGGACAGCTATCATGTCCTGAATGCGTTTTCTCTCTATTGTGCGGGTCAGATGCTGATCGATCCGGACATGGATGGAGAGGAACTGTACGCCAGGCTCTCCGCTGCTGTCGTGGGAGAAGAATACGCGGAGGAATTTGCGGAAATACTGCGGCTGATTCAGGATGCAAGGTCAGGAAGCACCTGGGACGAATTCTGGTGGCCGGACGATTCTTACCTGCTAAAGAGCGATGCCTATCCGGCGGAGAGCATTCTGGAACGATGTGAGATTTATATTCCTGTCCTGCAGGAGATGATAGACAAGGGGATAGACAGCCACACCTTTCCGTTTCCCATAGCCCTGGATGAAGTATTCCGGATGATGCTTCCTCATCTGGAGCAGATCAGGGAATATGCTCAGTTCCGGATTGGGCTGGCCGGGCTGGAGGAGGATTGGAGGCAGGGCGCATCCGGGGAAGAGCTGGGAGCCGCGCTGAAAGAAATCGCAGAGCCGGTGCTTTCCTATAATAGCGTCATCGGAATCTGGGGGCAGATAGAGGCCCGGGCCCAGAGAGAGATGGTGCTCGCGTTCTGTGACAAAACAGGGGCAGAGATTCCCGTCTATCCCGTATGGGACAGACAACGCAAGCAGTATATCTATGCACAGCTGGTCACGGATCAGAAAGGAAAGGGAGAGCCTGTCAGGGCTGGTTTCCCCTATTATCAATATGGCCTTGCCTACGGCGAGGAGACAGAGCGGCTGGTTCAGGAGATGGTGGAAGAGGGGCTGCTTGTCCGGGATGCGGACGGCAGCGTATATCTTGCCGACTGGGAGAACTACAAATATCATTTTGATTAAAATATCATAAAATGGAGGACGGAAAAATGGAAAAAAGAAAGATGGAGAAACTTGGTATCGAGACATCGCTGCTGGGATTCGGCTGTATGCGCTTTCCTGTGACCGCAGAGGGCAGGATTGACGAGCCGGAAGCGGAAAAGATGCTGGATAAGGCCATCGCCGCCGGCGTGAATTATATCGACACAGCATATCCTTACCATGACGGGGCCAGCGAGCCTTTCGTGGGCAGGGCCCTGAAGAAATACGACAGACATTCCTTTTATCTGGCTACAAAACTGCCCTGTTGGAAGGTAGAGGCCCTGGAGGATGTGGAGAAGATATTTGAGGAACAGCTAGGCCGTCTGCAGACGGATTACATAGACTTCTATCTGATGCACGCGCTGAACAAGGACAGCTTCCATAAAATGGCGGAGCTGGGCGTGGTAGAGAAGCTTGAGGAGCTGAAAGCCGCCGGAAAAATAAAATATCTGGGATTTTCCTTCCATGACGACTATGATGTCTTCGAGGAAATCATAGGCTGCAGGGACTGGGATTTCTGCCAGATTCAGCTGAACTATATGGATACGGAAGAGCAGGCAGGGATGAAAGGCTACCGCCTCACAGAGGAGAAGAATATCCCCCTGGTCATCATGGAGCCCATCAAGGGCGGTTCCTTAGCGGCTTTTGCGGACGACATCACGGGAAAATTCCGGCAGCTGGATTCGGAGCTTTCCGTGGCTTCCTATGCCCTGCGCTGGGTGGGGAGCCTGCCTAACGTGAAGGTCATCCTGAGCGGCATGAGTACCATGGAGCAGACAGAGGACAATCTGAAGACCTTTGAAAATTTCAAACCTCTTTCAGAGGAGGAGAGCAGGACCATCGAGGACATCGTGGCGCTGATCAAAGGCCGTGTGCAGAATGGCTGCACGGGCTGCCGCTATTGCATGCCCTGTCCCGCCGGCGTGGACATTCCGGGCAATTTCCGGGTGTGGAATACCTACCATATGTACCAGAACTACAATATGGTCAAAGGCAGCTGGGAAAATGGTCTGGGCGACGAAAAACAGGCCAGGAACTGCGTGAAGTGCGGCAAGTGCGAGAAAGCCTGTCCCCAGAAACTCCATATCCGGGAGGATTTGGAGAAAGTGCAGGCGGATATGGACAAAAAGGAATTTGTCCTCTAAAACCTGCACGGACAGGAATCTTTAAAAGCAAGTGGAGAGCCCCCGGCCGCATAAGGCCGGGGGTTTGTGGGCAAAGGGGGGACTTTTGTGGAGAAAGCGTTCAAACTGGATTTTGAAAACGACAAAGTGGGAAGCCTCTATGTGAACTGCTGCGGCTGTTCACAAACAGAGGGGCTCCACAGCTTCGGCCCGGCCTCCAAGCCCCATTATCTGATACATTATGTGCTGAGCGGCAGGGGAATCTTCCGGTTCCATGACAAGGAGTACCGTCTGGAGGCGGGATACGGTTTCCTGATACAGCCCAATGAGCTGGCCTTTTATCAGGCGGATGAAGAGGAGCCCTGGAGCTACCTGTGGGTGGGCTTTGGCGGAAGCCGGGCGGGAGAATACCTGAATTCCATGGGACTGTCCGCCAGGCATCCCATCTTTTCCTGCGACAGGGACCAGGAGCTCTATTCCATCGTGCGGGACATGATGGAGCACAATACGTTTGGCGTGGCGGACGATTTGCGGCGGAACGGGCTGCTGGGGGTCTTCCTTTCGGTGCTGGCCCAGGGGGCCGGGGTGGTGGCCCAGGACGAGGAGGACAAGGGCAATCAGTATGTGAAAAAGGCAGTCTCTTTTATCCAGAGCAATTACTGCAATCCCATCAAGGTGACGGATGTGGCGGATTACGTGTGCATCAACAGGAGCTATCTCTATACGCTGTTCCAGAACTACCTGGGGATGTCCCCCCAGCGTTTCCTCTCCACATTCCGCATCACAAAGGCCAGGGAGCTGCTGGACTCCACTTCCTACCCCATAGAGAGTATTGCCCTGTCCTGCGGGTACAATGACGCGCTGGTGTTCACCAAGGCGTTCCGGGCCATGAAAGGCATGTCCCCCTCCCAGTACCGCAAGCTCAGCCACAGGGAGAAGCGCAAGGAGCAGCTTCAGGAGGTGGAGCACCTCATTGCGCAGCTGCTGCGGCACCAGGAAGAATAGATTCATATAGATTGATAGAAAAGAGGTATTGAAATGAGAATTTTGCTCTTGTTAAGAGGCTCTGCCAGCTGCGGAAAGTCCACATGGATTGACCGGCACGGACTGAAGCCTTATACGCTGTCTGCCGATGATATCAGACTGCTGTGCCAGAGCCCGGTGATGCTGCCGGACGGCACGGAGGGAATCAGCCAGGAAAATGACAGCATCGTGTGGAAGACTTTATTTAATATATTGGAAATCCGTATGCAGAGGGGCGATTTTACGGTAATCGATGCCACCAATTCCAAGACCAGCGAGATGAACCGGTATAAGGAAATGTGCGAGACTTACCGGTATCGGATTTTCTGCGTGGACTTCACCGATGTCCCCATCGAGGAGGTGAAGAGGAGGAATGCTTCCAGAGAGCCTTTCAAGAGGGTGCCGGAGTCGGTGATCGATAATATGTACTCCAGGTTCCGGACCCAGAAGATTCCCTCCGGCATTAAGGTAATCGGGCGGGAGGAACTGGACACGATCTGGACCAGGCTGTTCGACATGTCATCGTACAAAAAGATTCATCATATCGGCGACTTGCACGGCTGCTATACGGCCCTGCAGAAGTATCTGGCTGACAACGGCGGCATAAAAGACGATGAAATGTATATTTTTGTAGGAGATTACATTGACAGAGGCATTGAGAACGCGGAGATGGTGAAATTCCTGATTTCCATCATGGACAGGAAGAACGTGCTGATGCTGGAGGGAAATCACGAGAGATGGCTGTGGCTCTGGGCCAATGACTGCGTGGGCAGATCCAAAGAGTTCGAGCTGATTACCAGACCTGTGCTGGAGGAGGCCCGAATCGATAAAAAGCAGGTAAGGCAGCTGTACAGAAAATTCGGACAGTGCGCTTATTATCGGTATAACGATAATATATTCCTGGTCACCCATGCGGGGCTGAGCACTATGCCGGAGAATCTTTCTTTCGTGGCTACGGAGCAGATGATCAAGGGCGTGGGGAACTACCAGGATTTCGAAAAGATTGCGGAGACCTTTTTTGACACCACCCCGGGGAACTGCTACCAGATTCACGGACACCGCAATACCAAACAGCTGCCGGTACAGGTGAACGACAGGGTGTTCAACCTGGAAGGGCAGATTGAGTACGGCGGCTGCCTGCGCTGCGTACAGGTGGACGGAGAGGGAATCCACTGCGTGGAAGTGCCCAATGAGGTGTACAGGATGCCTCAGATGCAAAGCGAGCAGACGGTGGTGGAGAGCTCCGTGGCAGACACCATCATCGCCCTGCGCCACAATAAGTATATCCAGGAGAAGAAATTCGGCAATATCTCATCATTCAACTACACGGATAAGGCCTTTTACGACAGGGTCTGGGATGCCCAGACTACCAAGGCCAGAGGACTGTATCTGGATACCGTGAAAGGCAAGGTGGCAGCCAGAGCCTATGATAAGTTCTTCAATATCAACGAGCGGCCGGAGACGAAATTTGAGATGCTCCGGCACAAGCTGCAGTTCCCGGTGACGGCCTATATCAAGGAGAACGGATTTTTAGGGATAGCCAGCTACAATGAATACGAGGACGCGCTGCTTCTGGCCAGCAAGTCCACTTTGGACAGCCAGTACGCGGGGTATTTCCAGGAGATGGTGCGAAAGCAGGTGTCGCCGGAGCATCTGGAGGAGATGAAAGCCTACTGCAGGGAGAATGACGTATCCTTTGTCTTCGAGTGCGTGGACATGGAGAACGATCCCCATATCATCGAATATCCGGAGAGCAGGCTGTTTTTGCTGGATATCGTGCATAATCAGATGGAATTTGAGAAATACGGGTATGAGGACATGTGCCATGTGGCGGAGGGCTTCGGCCTGAGGGCCAAGGAACGGGCCAGGGAGCTTGGGAACTGGCAGGAATTCTTCGACTGGTATTATGAAGTCATGGAGGAAGACTACGAGTATCAGGGGAGGAAAATAGAGGGATTCGTCATAGAGGACAGCGCCGGATACATGACAAAGCTGAAGCTGACCTATTACAACTTCTGGAAATTCATGCGGAGCGTGTCCCATGAAGCTATCCGAAAGGGCTACATCGCCAAAACCTCCGCCCTGACCACGCCGCTGGCCAATGAGTATTACGCCTGGGTCAGGAAGCTGCATGAGGCGGAGGACAGGGAGAGCCTGCCTAAGGATATCTGTGCCTTGCGGAGGATGTTCTACAGTGAGAGGGCCTGACAAGGCAGACTGCCCGTTTCGGGTTGTCAAGGTACCTGGAGGATATCGGATTCACGCCAGGTCATTCTTTGAGTGGCTGGATGGGAAAGAAGCTCCGCAGACACCGAAGGGCGATGATGTACCTGGAATGGATAATGTGGCGGCAATGTGAGGCAAGCCTGCACAGCAGGCGAATAATTTTATTGCGCTGAACATTCGTGAAAATTTGGAGAATGATGACGGACGGCTCGGAGAGGATAAACTGTTACAGCTCCTTTCCGAGTTTTTCTGTCCGTTAAATCCGGATATTGATTGCTTTTTGAAACATCCCTAAGTTGTAACTTTTATAAAATTTAGGATAGACAGGTAGTAAAGGAGAATGAAAAATGATATACTGAAAAGTACAGAAGGGAGATTCTATGAAAGAAACTAGATTGGATTTTGAAAAGAACAGGGCAGATTTAATATTTTAGAAAGAATACAATCTGAACGCAAAACCTTTGGAGATTGACTTGCTGGTCATAAAGAAGGAAACTTCCATTCAAATTGCCAGTGAAGGAAAGCTTTTTAAAGAGCATAATAGAACTTGGATTACAGGGTTCGCGAAGCGGTGCCTGTAATATCATGGAGTATAAATCTCCGGAAGACCATTTAATGTAACGGCCTATAGTTCTATATCCTTTTCATTAAATTGTTTCTCAACAATTTTTATATTTCCTTTATATTCTTTGCGAATCATCCGTTCCAAATTAACATATTCCGGACTCGCTTTTAAATTTGGTGTTGAAGATGTCACTATTGCTCTTGCATATACATGTCCAAATTTACGGAAAACATTTTTACACAATAATAAAGTTCCCTTAAGCTGAATCAATGCTTTGGGCACATTAACACCTTTGAGTTCTGTTAAAACAACAGTTGGAGTTGCATCACCAATGACAAACAAATAATCGCATTTGCTCGTATTTAATGGGACAGACTTATCTTCCGCTATTATCCCGCCATCCATTTTATATAAAATCACATGGTTTTTCTTCGTATTTTCAAGCACATATCTCTTTTTATTCTCTTCACACCTTACTGCTGAGCGTCTGTCCGATGACTCAATACAGCTCATCCTATTATTATCACATTTCTCTAAAGAATTACTTTGCAGTTCTCCATTAATACATTCTTCTAATTTTCTGCAAATCATTCATCTATCTCCATGGTAATAAGCTCATCAAGTTCACTATTTGTAATAGACGATACTTCATCAATATAATTTGTATTGATCATATGACTTTCCTCATCTAACAAAGATTCCAACACCTTTTCAGAATCGTCCACTTTATAGGCAGCGAAGTTTTCATAAGACACTCTTAAATTTTTGGGAATAACAATCTTATTTAACTTTGTATGCTGATTCTCCACTTTTTGCGAATACAATAATATATTGGTAGAAGTAAGTATATATGGACTATGTGTTGTTATAATAACCTTACTGTTCGTTGAATTTATCATTAACGAAATGAGACTCATAACATCCTTTTGTGCAATCGGAAATAAGTGTGCTTCTGGTTCTTCAATTATAATAAATGATTTGTTCTTTTCTAAAATTGTTGCAAAGGCAAGCATCAATATCCACAATACTTCCTGCTGACCAGACGAACCATACATCAGTTTAACCCAATGATACTCATCAAAATAAATTTTTTCACCATCGTTCTCGCTTATATAGTCTGCTTTCAGAATTTTCTTAACAAATTCATATGCCTGGTCTACTGCTGCATTATTGATCTGACCTTTAATCGTTTTTACATAATCTGTAATCATTTCCGGAATTTTAGTTCCAAATTTATTTTTTGTTATTTTTATCAGTTTAACAAATTCCTGCATAGTCAAATCCATCTCATCAGTAGAAACATCTTGTAACTGCTCAGACATGGTTGCTAACAAACTTCTTCCGGCTGGAATGTAAATAATTTCATCATTGTTTTCAAATACTAAAAACAACCGCTCATTTAAATGGCGTTTCATTACCCCCACAGCAGTTATATTATCCAAAAGACTCTTTGTATTGAAATTATTTAAAAACATTTCAGAAGCTTCATTTATCAACCCGCAAAGTTCTTCTTTTAATTTAGCATCAAGAGAAAATCGTACATAGCCATCACGGTTTAAGAAAATATTAATATGTTTTCCGGCAAACATATAGGAAACATAAAATTTTTGCATATGCTTAGTTTTACCAAAGCACCCTATAAACTGCTTTGTCAAATATTTCATATAATTATTGAAATACTCATTTTTATGATTTTGTGTAAACTGTGCTGCATCCATCAGATAATCTAAGGTATAATCTCTTATCTTTTGAACAAAATATATAACCTTACAAATTGTACTTTTACCAGAAGCCTGAGCACCTATAAATATCTGAAAATTTTTATTTAAATTTATCTGTGCCTCTTTTACTGGTCCAAAATTTTGTATGACAATTTTATTTTCCATAATCAAAAATCACTTCTCCATTGCTTTTATAGTTCATATCAGATATTAAAATTATAATAGAACAGCCTCTAATTTACAATATATAATTGCTTATAAAATGAAACCTTCAATTTTACGTTTATTTTCAGAATACCGGCAACTATGACGAAAGGTGCAGCCAGATGTCCCGTTTTTACATATTATTCGGGACAGTTTAAGCGCTCGGCAGATAAATCCAGTCGTGCATTAGAACTCGATTGAATTCCTTATCTTCCGAACTGCTAACCACATTTATTTTTTGTCGTTAATTCAACATTCTCCTTTATTCGATGATTTTTTGTTGTTTTTCAAATCTGGAAAAGGAATTGAATGGACAATGACAAATGCTGAAACTTCTTGAAAAATAAGGCTTTTTCTGTTTGTCATTATTATACCGTAATAGCATTCCTGCGCGTCAATGCTTATAAACAGAAATTGGGACATTAAGCAGCTTCAGTACTGGTTAGGACACGCCGATTCTGAGACCACGTTAAAAATATATTCCCATTATAACAGGCAGCGTCTTAACGCGACAGAGAATGACCTTAGCGAGATTTCGCGAGTGGCGGCAGGATTGTTTTAGCGAGCCCGTTGTTTTGTAGAACATTTTGTAGAACAGCCTCAAATAAGAGAAAAACTCGGGATTGTGCTGTAAAGAAAAAAGCCCAAATCCCTTGAAAACTGTGGGAATCTGAGCTTTTTTACAATAGTCGGCGCGACAGGATTTGAACCTGCGACCTCTGCGTCCCGAACGCAGCGCTCTACCAAGCTGAGCCACGCGCCGCCAGCTGTTGAAACGGAATATATCAATAATAAATAAAAAAAGATATTTTGTCAAGAGAAAAACAAAGATTCTGGAAAATCAAAAAATAGTTAATCAAAATGCAGTCCTGTGCTATGATAATAGATAGCAAAGGAGGCGTTCAAATGGCAAGGATCAAGGCAGAGTCGGGCGAGAAAGTTCACAGGCTGGAGGAGAAGGTGGCGGCGCAGGAGAAAGAGAACGCGCCGCTGAAGGAGAGCAACAGGTTCCTCACAGATAAGAACGCACGGCTGAAGAGCATCCCGGACAACGACAGCTTGAACACGTTCCTGCCCCATCCACCGACCAGAAGCCTGCTGAGAAAAGGGAGAACGAATACAACGAGCGCACAGCCGCGAAGAGGGAAAGTCGGTGCCCGGGCGAGGCACAGGGAAAGGATTGTGACGACCGACGAGATAAGGGAGAGGATAAGGACGGGCAGGCGCCGCCATGCGGCAAGGGAGATAGGCAACGTGACCTCCGGGAGGCAGGCGGCAGCGAGATCTGCCATGAAAGGATGGTATGGGATTGGAGAAAGGGTATAGGGAACGCATGAAAGTCATTGTAGTGGATGACGAGATTCCGATTCGGGATGAAATAAGGACAATGCGCCTGGCGGAGCATGGGTATGAAATCATTGGGGAGGCAGCCAATGGCAGAACCGCTCTGCAGCTTTGCAGACAGCTGCAGCCGGACATCGTGATTACGGATATTACCATGCCTGTGATGGATGGGCTGGAGCTGATTCGGATTCTGCAGAGGACGATGCCATTGACCAAATATGTGCTCCTGACCTGCCATCAGGATTTTGCCTATGCCAGTGAGGCCATCAGACACGGTGCGCTGGATTACATCATTAAGGCGGATATCTCACAGGAGGGCATCCTGAGAGTTCTGGATCGGGCCAGAAGCATTATCGAAAGGGAGCAGGAGAACCTGAGAAAGCTGGAGAACGAACAAAGGAACAGCTTTTCCAGGTATGCGCTAAAGAATGTGTGGGATGCGGGAGAAATCGACAGGGAACTGGAGCGGATTCACTTCCGGATTCACTATAACGGGCCCAATTATTTCCTGGTGGTGGAAAACCGTCTGGGCTCCTGGGCTTTCATGGAAATGATGGTCGGCAGTACCCTGGAGGCGGATAAATCCATTGAATGCCCCATAATCGCCAAAGCGGACGTAGTGGTGGCAGGCTCCGGGCCCGCAGGCGTCTCCGCCGCAATTGCGGCGGCGCGGGAGGGAGCGTCTGTGGTGCTGGTGGAGCAGATGGGCAACGTGGGGGGAATCGCCACGGAGGGGCTGATGAGTCATTGGACGGGAAACACAAAAGGAGGTTTTTATGAAGAACTGTTAAAACGCTCTGCCGATATAAAATCTTCGGAGAACCGGCATATCATCAATCCCGAGCGCCTCAAGACTGTATTGCTGGAAATGCTGGAGGAGGCAGGCGTCAGGCTGATGCTGTATACGTTTGCCTGTGGGCCGGTGATGGAGGGAAACTGTATTCGCGGCATCATTGTGGAGAACAAATCCGGCAGAGGCGTCATTTATGGCAAAATCGTCATAGACGCCAGCGGAGACGGCGACATTGCGGCCCGGGCGGGAGTTCCTTTCTGCCTGGGCCGGGAATCGGACGGCAGGATGCAGCCGGCCACGATTATGTTCAAGGTGGCGGGGGTGGATGTGGACAGAGGCGTCTTCCCGGGCTTTTTCGAAGATCACCTTGAAATTCCCGCCGGTGACATCCAGCAGATCGGACGGGAAAATCTGCCCTTTCCGGCAGGACATGTATTGCTGTACCGCACAACGCTCCCCGGCGTGGTCACCTGTAACATGACCAACTGCATCGGAATTGACGGCACAAAGGCGGAGGATTTGACAAAAGCCACCATTGTATGCAGAAAGCAGATGGACAGTATCGTGGATTTCCTGCGAAAGTTCGTGCCGGGATTTGAGGAATGCTATCTGATCAGCTCCGCTTCCCTGATCGGCGTGCGGGAGACCAGGCACTTTGAGGGGGAGTATGTGCTGGGTCAGGAGGACATCGTCTCAGCCAGAGTCTTTCCGGACTGGGTGGTGACCAGGGCGCACTTTAATTTCGATGTCCACAATATGACCGGGGACGGACTGGACGAGACAGGCGTGCAGAAAGGTTTTGCCCAGCCCCGGGGCTATACCATTCCCTATGGCTGTTTCGTGCCCAAAAAGGTGGACAATCTCTACCTTGCGGGAAGAAATATCAGCGGTACCCATATGGCGCATTCCAACTACAGGGTGATGCCGATTTGCGCGAACATGGGACAGGCTGTGGGGATTGCGGCGGCTATCTGCGCTGCCTCGGGCTGTATGCCGCGGAATTTGGATGTGAGGGCCGTACAGAAAAGGCTGGAGGAAGTCGGCGTATCGGTATAGGACGGAGAATACAAATTATAATCAAAAAGCAGCCGGCAAGAGGATAAGGGATATTCTCTTGCCGGATTTGCTTTTTTCTGCTTTTGTGCTATACTGAAAAGCAGAAAAGTTCGGAGGAAGCCGCCGAGTGCGGGCAAGGGGGAACTATGTATCAAACGATTGTGACATTGAAAAAGGGGGAGGGCCGTACCCTGAAAGCCGGCGGCATGTGGGTGTATGACAACGAGATTGCTTCCGTCACAGGGGATTTCGAGAACGGAGACGTAGTGGAGATCCACGATTTTGACGGCTATTGTATGGGGGCGGGCTATATCAACACGAAATCCAAGATAACTGTGCGTATGCTGTCCCGGAAAAAGGATGTCCTGATAGATGCGGCTTTCATAGAGAGGCGGGTGAGGGATGCCTGGGAATACCGCAGGCAGACCATCGACACCTCCAGTTGTCGTCTGATATTCGGCGAGGCGGATTTCCTGCCGGGAATCGTGGTGGACAAATTCGCCGATGTGCTGGTGGTGGAGTCCCTGGCGCTGGGGATAGACAGATGGAAAGAGACTATCGTGGATGCGCTGAAAAGGGTGCTGGCAGAGGACGGAATCAATATCCGGGGAGTCTATGAGAGAAGCGATGCCAAGGTGCGCCTGCAGGAGGGAATGGAGCGGGTCAAGGGATTTCTGGGGGAGCCCTTTGACACCAAAGTAGAGATTGTGGAAAACGGCGTAAGATATATCGTGGATGTGGAGGACGGGCAGAAGACGGGATTTTTCCTGGACCAGAAGAACAACAGGGCAGCAGTGGGCAGGCTCTGTAAGGGGAAAAGTGTGCTGGACTGTTTCACCCATACGGGCTCCTTTGCCCTGAACGCCGGGGCGGCGGGGGCGGAGAGCGTACTGGGGGTGGACGCTTCCGGGCTTGCCGTGGAGCAGGCCCGGGAGAATGCGAAGCTGAACCATCTGGAGGAAAAGGTGCGTTTCGAGTGCGCGGATGTGTTCGAACTGTTGCCCCGGCTGGAGCAGGGAGGGGAACGGTTCGACGTGGTCATCCTGGATCCTCCTGCATTTACGAAATCACGCAATTCCGTGAAAAACGCGGTGAAAGGATACCGGGAGATCAATCTGCGGGGCATGAAGCTGGTGCGGGACGGCGGCTTTCTGGCCACCTGCTCCTGCTCCCATTTCATGGAGCCTGAGCTTTTTGCCAAGACCATCAGAGAGGCGGCCTCGGGCGCCCACAGACGGCTGCGGCAGGTGGAATTCAGCACACAGGGGCCTGACCATCCCATCCTCTGGGCGGCGGATCAGTCCTATTATTTGAAATTTTACATTTTCCAGGTGGTCAGCGAACGCTGACTGCCTGTCCGGGAAAACATTTTTGGCCATGGAATCTTGATACAGACAGGAGCAGAAAGAGAATCAGGTTATGAGAAAGAAAAGAAGAAAAAAGAGATATGCCCTGCGGGTAATGCTTTTCCTGCTGGCTGCGGTCATCGCGGGCGCCGGACTTTATCTGTATCCGGCATGGAAAGCGGCGAAAATCCTGCGGGATAGAATGGCGCTGCCCTACAGTTCCTTTGAGATAGAGGTGGAGCTTGACAGGGAAAGGGTGCCAGAGGAGCAGAAAGAGATGTTCGGCACGCTGGCAAGGCTGACAGGGCTGCGTGAGGAGGCGGTGTACCGGCTTTCCGTCAGGGGAGCCGCGGTGGAGGACAAGGTTCACCTGATGATATACCCGGATGGGGAGGAAGAGCCTCTGCTTGAATTTTATCTAAGCAATGACATGAGTGTCATAAATGAGACGATACTGTACAATGCCATCCGCAGCAATCTGACAGGGCAGTTCGGTCTACTGGAATATCTGATGCCCGGCCAGGAGGAGACGCAGTATATGACGCTGGAGCAGGCAGAACAACTCTTCGGCGTGGAGATAAGCGGGCTTGACCGTTTCCGGCTGTCTGGGGCGGACAGGAGTATTACAGCAAAAGGGTATTTCCTGATGCTGGCTGTCATGTCCAGAGAGGAATTGGCAGACGGATGCCGGTTCGCGCTGGAGACAGAGCAGATTGTGCTGGGGTTCGACGTGGCAGAGGAAGAAAGGGATGGGGCTGCGACGAGGATGCGGCTTCAGATAAAGAATCTTCCTGAAGTTCTGGCCCGGGGGGACAGATTGCTTTCCCTGTTGGGGGACTGGCTGCCCTGGGAGAATCTGCAGGGCCTGAAAAGCCTTTCTATGACCCTGACGCGGTCAGATGAGGGGACGATATCGGTGCCCGCGAATCTGGTGAACCAGGAGACGATAGAGACGCTGTCCAAAATCCGCGCCTGGATACAGGAGACCTTTGGCTGAAACTATAAATGTGTTTTGGACTTGCGGAGAGGGGAGCCGAAAGAAGTATGTTTTCGGACATGGAAATGGAAGCCGGGAGGACGGTCAGGGGGAGAGAATGATTACAGGCGCGAGAGGCAATTGGAAAGAGGGCTGGAAACAGGACCTGGCAAAGATGCTGGTGTGGTTCGTGATCGGGGGCCTGTGCATAACGGGATTTGGCCTGCTGTCGGGCAACGTCAGGAATTTCTGGATAACTCTGAAGCGCGGATATGATGTGGAGTATCTGATGGAAAACGGCGGCGCGAAAGAGGGGATGCACGTGACAGGGAAGGTGCCCTATGTCTATGACTGCTTCGCGAATCTGTCGGATTTTGAGGATACAAATGTCAGTGCCTACTATTATGCCCTGCCCTGCGGGGATGGTATGATGATACTGAGCGTTCCCGCGAAGCAGTATGACGATATGGAACAGCTCTGGGAGGAGACATGGCAGTACGCGGAGAGCGGAATCAGACCCTCTTCCCCGGTGCCCGTAGAGGGATATGTGACGAAAGCGAAAGGCAGGCTTCCGTATCTGCTGTCGGAATATATGGTGGATGTCATGGGATACTCCCGGGAGGAAGTGGATGCTATGGGAGAGCCGCTGGTAATCCAATATGCCATGGAGGCGCTGCAGAGGGCCAGGATATACGCGCCGGTGGGCATGATATTGCTGTGTTCGGGGATACTGCTGCTGATATTGCGGCTGTTTCTGGGAAAACGCCGCATGGAAAAGGAGGGGAGAAAGTAGGAAATAGGTAGGAAATTAGAATTTTTTAAATTTTTTTAAAAAATTTTAAAAAAATGCTTGCATTTTTGAATGCAGTGTAATATAATTAATTTCGTTCTTGTGAGAGATATCGGACAGTAAAAACTGTGCGGCACATAAGAGATGCGCCACTAGCTCAGTTGGTAGAGCACCTGACTCTTAATCAGGGTGTCCAGGGTTCGAGCCCCTGGTGGCGCACTAGAAGGACTGTTTTTGAGGACATATGAGCCTTGGGGACGGTTCTTTTTTTGTGCCCGGAAAGCAGGGCGGTACTTGAATTATAGTCCTGTTTTCTGTATAATATTTAGACAGAAAAAGATATCAACCGAAAGGAAGACAGAGATGAAAAAGATACGCAATATCGTGACGATGGTGTGCGCGCTGGCGGCGGCCGCCGCTCTTTGGATGCAGGCGGGTTCCGCGTTCATGAAGCTGCAGGCGGGAGCTGAGCCCCTGGATTCGGAGACGGAGTTTGGCCAGGTCCGGGGAGAGTACATATCCTATGAGGCGGCATATCCGGTGGGAGTCTGCGTGGAGGAGTATTATTCCGGGGATCCGGACCGGGTGAGGACTTACGGGTATGTGGTGTACGATATGGAAAGGCAGACTTTCCTTTACATCGTGGTGCCGGAGCAGTATGACGGGCGCTATTCAAGCCTGCTGTATAATCTGCAGCTGGCAGTGGAGCTGCGGGCGGGAAAAGATATGACCCCGGCCCGGGAGGAGGGCTCGCTGGAACTCATGGACCAGGCTGCAATAGACCATGCCATGGCCGCGCTGGAGGAGAGCGAGATTGTGGAGCTCTATAATGATGTGAAAGACGATAAAGTGTACAGCGACACTTATTTTGGGGATGAATACGGCGAAATCATGGCGGCTGTGAGCCAGGAGATTTCCCGGGGCGTATCGCAGTCGGAATGGTACCGGATAGACAGCGGGAGCATAAACGGTATGACGATACCCGACATCTGGATCTGCATTCTGGCGGCGGGGCTGAGCGCTCTGATTGCCGTGGGCAACCTGATTTCCCTCTTTACCGGAGGCAGGGCGAAACAGGGCGGAAAAGCATCGGATTCCGCCGGCGCGATGGAGCGGTTCCTGGACGCCCAGAGGGGATGGGTGGAGGAATGGTGCCAGTACTGTCTGGCGCGGGCAAGCCGTTCCGCCTATCTGTCAGTGGCAATCTGGGTGGTGATTCTTGTGGGCATCGGCTATTTCGCCAAGACGCCGACGGAGAGAATCTTTACTTTCTCCCTGCCCTTGGGACTGCTTTTGGGAGAGCTTACGGGGCTGTTCATAATATGGGTGCAGAGAGGCCAGGCCAAGCCCCGCAAGATACTTAAGAGAATGGAAAAGGGTGTGAGGAAAGCGCTTCCCTCAGCCGGCGCCCAGGAGGAATTCGCGGAGGATTTCCTGAAAGCGGGAGAGGAATGGGCGTTCCGGGAGAGGAAGAAGAACTCCATGCTTTATGGGAGGCTGGGGAGCCGTTATTGGAGCGCCTTTTTCGGCACTGGAGTCGTCACTATAGTGGAAGTGGAGAAGCTGGAAAGAGTGGAGCCGGAGACCATATCCGGTTCGTACCGCAGCGGCAAGGTCAGAGTCTCCTATGAGTCCTATGTGGCCAAATTCTATTATCAGGGCACGCCGCTCTGGGAGAATGGGGATAAGGCATTCTCTTTCGAGACTACAGGCGGCCGGGACGCATTCCTGGCTCTGGCGGTCAAAAGGGGCGTGGACGGCGTAAAGATAAGGGAAGCGTGAGAAAGTGGAGATATATCTTTTCAGACATGGGGAGACGGATTGGAACAAGGCGCGCAGGCTTCAGGGGCACAGCGACATCCCGCTGAATGAATTTGGCCGGGAACTGGCGGTAGAGACGGCAAAGGCTCTGGCCGGGATATCCTTTGACAGGGCATTCAGCTCTCCCCTGAAGAGGGCTTTTGAAACGGCGGAGATTCTTCTGGCCGGGCAGGATGCCTCTCTGGAGACGGATGAGCGGCTGATGGAGATGGGGTTTGGCGAGTGCGAGGGCGGAGACTTTGACCGGCCGAAGCTGGATTCGGAGCATCCTCTGCATGATTTCTTCTGCAGGCCCCAGTGCTTTCAGCCCCGGGCAGGCGCCGAGTCCTTTCAGGAGGCTTTTGGCCGGGGGCAGGCGTTTCTGCGGGAGCGGATTGTTCCCCTGGAGGGAAGCTGCAGCCGTGTGCTGATTGTGGCCCATGGGGCCTTTAACAGATGCCTGCTGAGCGCCATAGGGGAAATTCCTCTGGAAAAGTTCTGGGAGATAGGCCTGCCTAACTGCGCGGCATCCATTCTTTCTCTGGAGGACGGCAAGTTCCGGATTCTCGAGATGGGGAAAGTCTATTATGGGACGCCGGTGAACGCCAGACCGTGAAGGGGGCGGAAGCCGGCGGCAGAATATGTGCTGCCGGGAGCGGCGCTGTCTGCGTTTTGCAAAACCGGCTTGGAGGCAATATGACACAATCGACAGACATTTTTGACACACATGCCCATTATGACGATAAAGCCTTTGACGGGGACAGGGAGGCTCTCCTGAGCCGCCTGCCCGGGGAGGGCATCGTCAGAGTGGTGAACGTCAGCGCCAGTTTGGAGTCCTGCAGGCGGACTATGGCGCTGACAGAACGGTATGACTACATTTATGGCGCCATAGGCGTACATCCCGGCGAGACCGCGGAGCTCGACGAGGCGGGCTATGGCTGGCTGAAAGAGATGTGCGGACAGGATAAGTGCGTGGCAGTGGGCGAAATCGGGCTGGACTATTACTGGGACGAGCCGGGGCGGGAAATCCAGAAGAAATGGTTCGCCCGCCAGCTGCATCTGGCAAAAGAAGTGGTTCTTCCTGTCATCATACACTCCAGGGACGCGGCCAAGGACACGATAGACGTCATGAGGGCGGAAAAAGCGGAGGAGACGGGAGGCGTGGTCCATTGCTTTTCCTATACGAAGGAGACGGCCAGAGCTTTTCTGGACATGGGATTCTTCTTCGGCATAGGGGGCGTCCTGACTTTCAAGAACGCCAGGAAACTGAGAGAGGCGGTGGAGTACATCCCGCTGGACCGGATTGTCCTGGAGACGGACTGTCCGTATCTGGCGCCTGTGCCTTACCGGGGACAGCGCAACAGTTCCCTGTACCTGCCTTATGTGGTATCGGCTCTGGCCCAGGCAAAAGGAATCGGTGAAGAGGCTGTGCGCAGGGCGGTCTGGGAGAATTCCGTCAGGCTGTACCGCATGGAGGGCAGGTGAGCCGGACAGAGAGACGGGTTCGGTCCGGATGGAGCCCGGGGAGCCGTGGTGTTAAAAGCGGAAAGAAGCCTTTTGAGGATTTGGGGATAGGAATCTTTCCGGAATGGGAGGGAGCGATGCCATCAGGCGCTTTTTGGAGCGCCTGGTGGATTTTTTTATGTCTTATCGGAAAGTATTGTTTAGAAATAACAATAAATAATTATTGAAAAACGATAAATATATATTGACAATCGTGATTCCGAGTGATATATTGTCTGGTAAAGGAAAAACAGGATATGAAAAATATCTGTTGGATTTCATGTTCTATTCGGGAATCGCGGTCACGCTGACCCTGCCTTTCAGCATTAAGAAAATCGGGGAGCTGTTCCCGTACATGGTGGAGCACTATGAGGAGACGGTCATCATCTATTTTGTGCTGGGGGTGTCGGCGCTGGTACTGCTGGGGGAGCTGAGGAGGATTTTCCGGACGGTACTGGAGGAGAATTGCTTCGTACAGGAGAATGTGGCCAGTCTGAACAAGATGGGCAGCTGGAGTTTCTTCATCGCGCTGATGTCCGCGGTTCGCAGCATTGTATATATGACCATCGCCATGTGGGTGGTCATCTGCGTGTTCATCATTGCGGGTCTGTTCAGCAAGGTGCTGGCCTATGTGTTCGAGCAGGCCGTGCAATATAAGGAAGAGAACGATTTGACTGTTTAGTGTGCGCCAATTGTTTGTGCCGGCTGCGTCGGCATAGTTGGGAGTATGAGGAGCGGATATGGGAATCATAGTGAATCTGGACGTAATGATGGCGAAGCGCAAGAAGAGTCTGACAGAACTGGCGGCTGAGGTGGATCTCACCCTTGCCAATCTGTCCATCTTGAAGAACAACAAGGCAAAGGCGGTGCGCTTTACCACTCTGGCGGCAATCTGCAGAGCCCTGGACTGCCAGCCGGGAGATATCCTGGAATATGTGGATGATATGGACGGCGGAGAGTGAACTGATTTGTGACCGACAGGAGGATGACAGGATGGGACGGGGAAAAGAAAAGGCGGTATGGGTTTTGGGCATTTTTGGGTCTTATAAAAGGAAGGAAAGGAGCGAGAGACAGCTATGGAAATGAAAGAGCAGAGCGTATGGGCAGATGGCACAGGTAGCGTCCGGCAGACGGCCGCACAGGCGGATAAGGATGCAAAGGGAGCGGGAGGAGCCGCCGCAAATGCGGATTGGGCGGCGGGCAAGGCTCCGGACATTATTAAAGGAAATTCTGACACTCATGTCAGCCTGTACCTTTATCATGATTGCTTCCGTATCTGCAGAGCCTGAGCGCGGACGCGGGGCCTGTGCTGGTGCCCTATCTGGAGGAGCTGGGCTATCATACGGAGGCGTTCTGGGAGGATTTCCCCATGGAATACGCCATGAACATGATGGAAAGCGATGGCAGCGGCCAGAGGGACCTGTCCTCACGGGAGACTTTTGGCTATTACTGGATGGCCAGACAGAAAAGCGGGATAGAGAACCTGGGGATTCGGACTTTCAACCTGTCGCGATTTCTGACCATGCGGAGTCTGAGCAGATAGGCGGGAAGTTTATAAAAAGTTTATAATGTAGGAACGCGGCGCTATTGACTCTCCTGCCTGCTGAGGAGTACAATGAATAATTACGGTGCGGCGGCAGCAGGCCGCCGCCGGCGGAAATAACAAAAACAGCAGGCCCCCGGAGCGGGCAAGGGGTGTAGATATGAAACAAAAGAAATTTTCTCTGACTCCGTACATACTGGAATACAAATGGTATTATCTGGGAGGCGTCATCGTCCTGTTGCTGGTGGATCTGGCGAACCTCTATATCCCCCAGTATACCGGCGAGATTATCGACGGTCTGACAGTGGGAGCGATAGACTACGACGGAGTGATAAAACTGGTCTTGAAGCTGTTTGCCGCAGGGGCGGTGATGACGCTGGGACGGTTCGGCTGGAGATTCTTCATAATCGGCGCGTCCCGGGGAATCGAATACCGGCTCCGGAACGATATGTTCCGGCATCTGGAGACCCTTTCCGCCCGGTATTTCAACAGCCACAAGACAGGGGATCTGATGGCCCGGTTCACCAATGATCTGCAGGCCATCCGCATGGCTGTGGGAATGGCTGTGGTGACGGTATTCGACGCGGTTGTGATGACCGCCATGGTCCTGGTGAAGATGGTGGTGTATGTGGATTTCAAGATGACGATTCTGGCCCTCATACCCATGATACTGATTTCCATAGGCTGCTATTTTTACGGAATCGAGGCCAAAAAGCGTCAGACCAGGAGGCAGGACGCTTTCTCGGAACTGTCCGACAAGGTGCAGGAGAGCCTGGCGGGCGTGCGGGTGCTGAAAGCGTTCGTGCAGGAGGAAGAGGATTTCAAGGCCTTTGAGAAAGCCAGCCGAAACAGCATGGAGAAGAACCTTTCCATGGTGAAGCTGTGGGCGCTCTTCGGGCCTGCGCTGGACACGGTCATAGGCGTGAGCCTTTTGATGACGCTGCTGTTCGGCGGGCGTCTGGTATTGAACGGGGGCATATCCATCGGTAAGTTCGTGGCTTTCAACTCTTACATCGGCATGCTGGTGTGGCCCATGATCGCCTGTGGTGACTGCATCAATAACTTCAGTCAGGCGGCAGCGGCGTTCCAGAGGATTGCCGCCATTTTCCGGGAGGAACCGGATATCGTGGATCAGAGTCCGGAATCTCTGGCAGGCAAGGATGTACATATCGGAGGGGACATTACCTTAAAGAATCTGACTTTCACTTATCCGGACGGCGAGGAGCCTGTGCTCAGGAACGTGAGCCTCCACGTAAAGGAGGGCGAGATGCTGGGAATCCTGGGGCGGACGGGCAGCGGGAAGTCCAGCCTGGCGGATTTGCTTCTGCGGGTCTATGACTGTGAGAAAGGCTCGCTTCTTCTGGACGGCAGGCCTATCACGGATTATCCCCTGGCAGTGCTGCACCGGGACATGGCCTATGTGCCTCAGGACAATTTCCTGTTCTCGGATACTTTGGAGGAAAATATCGCGTTCGGGCTGGAGGAGCGGATCAGTGACCACCCGGAACTGCGTGCCGGCATCCGGAAAGCGGCCCGGGCGGCCTGTATCCATGACAATATCGTGGAATTCCCGGATGAGTACAGGACGCTGGTAGGCGAGCGGGGCGTGACCCTGTCCGGAGGGCAGAAGCAGAGGAGTTCTATCGCCCGGGCGCTGCTGATGGACGCTTCGGTATTGATTTTGGATGATTCCCTGTCTGCGGTGGACACGGATACGGAGGAGCAGATACTGGAGAACCTGATGGAACTGCGCAGAGGCAAGACTACGATTGTGATCGCGCACCGCATCTCCACCCTGCAGAAAGCGGACCATGTCGCGGTTCTGTCGGAGGGGGAGCTGACGGAGTACGGCACCCACGAGGAGCTTTTGGAACTCCATGGTTTCTATGCCCATATCTATGAAAAGCAGCAGCTGGAGCAGGAATTGACTTCATTATAGGTCAGTTGGTAAAGTCGCGAAGGCGCACGAGAGGAACTTTCATGAGTGTATTTACGAATGAAAGCTCCTCTCATGAGATGTGCGCCAAAGGGACTTTACTCTTTAGTGCGTCGCGCAGCGACTTTAATAGGAGGATTTGAGAATGAGCGATTTGACGGATGATAAGATTGAATCCAATTATAAGGGAAATGCTTTGCTGCATCTGCTTTCTTATATGAAGCCTTATATTGGCTGGATGGCTGTTTGCCTGGTGCTGGTGCTGGCTTTGACGGGGTTTGACTTGTATCGGCCTATTTTGATCGGCGATGCCATTGATTTGTTCGAGGCGCAGGGGGATTATGGCGTCATCGTGGACACTGCTATCAAGTATGGGATTGTTCTGGCTTTGAGCTTTGTTTTCAATGTCACTCAGACATGGCTTCTGCAGAAGACCGGGCAGAGCATCATCCTCACAGTCCGGAAAGAGCTGTATGCCCATATCCAGTCTCTGAGCAGCCGCTATTTTGATCTGACGCCGGTGGGAAAGCTTGTGACCAGGGTCACCAACGATGTGGAGGCGCTGAATGAGATGTATTCCGGAATATTGGTTCGATTGTTCCGGAATATCGTGAAGATTATCGGATTGGCCGCTGTCATGCTGATGCTGGACTGGAAACTTTCCCTCATTTCTTTTGTGCTGCTGCCGGTGGTGGCGGTGCTGACAGTGGTGTTCCGCAAGATTGCAAGGGAGACTTACCGCATCACCAGGACCAGGCTGACGGACATCAACACTTTCCTGTCCGAGAATATATCCGGCATGCGCATCATCCAGATTTTCGGCAGGGAGAAAAGGAAGTTCGAGGAGTTCAACGGCAAGAATTATAAGCTGTACAAGGCGTTCTACAGGGAGATGATGGTGTTCGCCGTTTTCCGTCCCCTGATGTTCATTCTGAGTATCTTGGCGCTGATGACCGTGCTGGGAGTGGGCAGCAGGGATGTGCTGAACGGCACGATTTCTATCGGTACGTTGTATATTTTTGCACAGTATATCCAATCTTTCTTCGAGCCTATCCAGGAACTGGCGGAGCAGTTCTCCACCCTGCAGTCCTCCATCGCCTCGGCGGAGAAGATTTTTACCATCATGTCGGAGGAGCCCATGGTGAAAGAGGACGAGAATCCGGTGATTCTGCCGGAGATCAAGGGGCGCATCGAATTCTCCCATGTGTGGTTCGCTTACGACAATGAGAACTATGTGCTGCGGGACGTGTCCTTTGTGATAGAGCCCGGGGAGAGGGTGGCTTTCGTGGGCGCTACCGGCGCAGGGAAGTCCTCTATATTGAATCTGATTGGACGGTATTACGATATCCAGAAAGGGAATATTTATATTGACGGGGTCGATATCAGGAGGCTGAGCAAAAAACAGCTGCGCAGCGCCATCGGGCAGATGCAGCAGGACGTGTTCGTGTTCGAGGGGAATGTGGAATACAATATCCGCCTGCACAATGAGGACATTTCTCTGGAGGAGATTAAGGAGGCGGCGGAGTATGTCAACGCCTCTCACTTCATAGAGAAGCTTCCCGCAGGCTACAGCGAGCCTGTGACGGAGCGGGGCTCCACTTTTTCCGCGGGGGAGAGGCAGCTGCTGTCCTTTGCCAGGACTCTGGCCCACAAGCCCGGCATCTTGGTCATGGATGAAGCCACGGCCAATATCGACACGGAGACGGAGCTGCTGATTCAGGAGGCGCTGGAAAAGCTGATGCAGGGCCGCACCACTATCATGGTGGCCCACCGCCTGTCCACGATTCAGCATGCGGACTGCATCATGGTCATGCACAAGGGCAAAATCAAGGAGCAGGGCACCCATCAGGAGCTGCTGGTTCAGGACGGCATCTATAAGAAGCTGTATGAGCTTCAGATTCACCATGAGGCCACGGCGTAAAGGCAAAGGGGCAGGGAAGCAGGGAGGACGACGATGTTAAAGGATGCGGTTCAGGGAAATCAACTTGAGAATGTGAGAAAGCTGTACGAGGCGTCTTTTCCGGAATCAGAGAAGAAGCCCTTTGCTTTCATGCTGAAAAAGCAGAAAGAAGGCTGTTTCGATATCCTGGCAATCGAGGATGAGCAGGGTAAGTTCTGCGGGCTGGCAATCATGATGCTTTCCGGGGGCCTGGCCTTGCTGGACTATCTTGCCATCGAGCCCGACTGCCAAAGCGGCGGGATAGGCAGCCGTACTCTGGGAGAATTGTGCGGGTGTTATGGGAAAGAACGGATTGTGGTGGAGATCGAGAGCACGGCTGAGGAGAATCCCGTCAGCAGCAGAAGCGAGCGGCTGCGCAGAAAGGCTTTCTATCTCAGGAACGGCATGGTTCCCATGGATTTTCTTGTGGAGCTGTTCGGGGTGGAGATGGAGGTGCTCACTTTTGGCAGCGAGATTACATTTGAGCAATATTACGCTATATACGCGCAGGTCTTGCCGGCATCGCTGACAGAGAAGATACGATTGCTGGCTTAGGCCTTTATGAAATCATTTCCGGCACAGGTAAATATGCACATACTATATATTGTATCATGCAACTTGTTTTCTTTGGATGATGCCAATATATAGTATGTGTTTTTAATATCTGCATATTTTGGATATCCGCCGCAGTCGCCACTCCCATTGAACGGTGAAGCTTTATGAACAGTATCGTGATAATTGCCACCCCTTGCGAGTTAGTCAGGTCTTATGATAAAATAGGATTCTCGGCAGAGCATGTCTCGGAGATATGTGGCAGGGAGCCGGATATTACAGGACGATAAAGTGGACGAGAGATTATGGGAGTGGTGCTGAAATGGCAAGAAAAAGAAAGGTGCTGATCGCGGAGGATGAGATTCTGGTGCGGGAGGGCCTGAAAGGTATTGTAGATTGGGAACGGCTGGACATGGAAATTATAGGATGCGCCGTCAACGGAAAGCAGGCGCTGGAACTTTATGAAAAAGAGCATCCGGACATCCTGCTGACAGATATCCGCATGCCGGTCATGGACGGGCTGGAGCTGATTGCGCACATCCGGGAACGGGATAAGGCCATCCGGATTGTGATATTGAGTTGTTTTGAGGAATTCCGGTATCTGCAGGAAGCCATGCGCATGGAGGTATCGGACTATATCCTGAAGCTGAAGATGAAACCCGCGGAAATCGAAAATGCTATGTGCAGATTAAAGGAAGAACTGGACAGGAGCGGGGACAGCCGGCAGCTGCCGGATCGCAGGCTGCAGAAGGAAGAACTGTTCAAAGAGTATATTTTTTATCATCAGATTCCTGTAAGCGTGTTCCGCAGCCGAGTGGAGCGGATGCAGATATCCATACAGGAGAATCCTCTTCTGCTGTGCCGGCTGGTGCTGTTGGAATACAAAGAAGTCCGCCCGACCCGGGTGGACGACGGAGGGATGCTGGCCCGCTTTCTGGTCCTGAATATGGCGGAGGAGATTGTCAGGCGATACGGTGCGGGAGAATTGATAGGGGAACGGGAGGACTGCTACCTGTTCCTGACGAATGCCATACAGAGTGAGGATGGGGGATATACAGCGCCGGAGCGCCTGCTGCGGGAAATTGCCAGGACTCTCTCCGAAAGCCTGAATGTGCGTGCAGTGTGGATTATCAGCAGCGTAGCCGAATCATGGGAGCGGCTGCCCGATTTGTATCAGGAGTGCGTAGATGCGCTGGAAGAAACCTGGCTGGGGAAAGATATTGTCTACGCGGCTCTGGCGGGGCGCAGGGCATTGCTCTGGCAGAGAAAGACACAGGAGGCCTGCCGCCGGATCCGGACGCTTCTTCCCTGGAAGGAAGAGCAGCAGGAGCATCTGTGCGCCCTGCTTACAGAACAGGCGGCAAAGGGGACACTGGATAAGGACAGCGCGGAGAGGCTTCTCATAGAGGGGCTTTCCCAATGCGGCCTGGAGCAGGGGGCAGCGGCGAAGATTCGGGAGAGCGGTACATTTCTGGAGGCTGTATCGGTATACACAGAGGCCTGCCAGCAGGCACAGCAGCAGAGCCAGGGAAGGCTGAGTGTGGAGATTTATGAGGCATTGGGCTATATTGACGGGCATTTGGAACAAAAGCTGTCTCTGCAGTCGGTTTCCGGCCGGGTGGGACTAAGCCCTAATTATTTCAGCAGCCTGTTCAAAAAAGAGATGGATATCAGCTTTGTGGACTATGTTACGCAGAAGAGGGTAGAGCGGGCGAAAGAAATGCTCATGAATACGGACTTAAAGACCTGGGAGGTGGCCGAGAGGACAGGCTTTGTCAATGACAGCTATTTCTCCAAGACGTTCAAGCGGATTACAGGAAAGTCGCCCAGTTTTTTCAGAAAGCGTGAGAAGAAATGAAGATTCCTTTTTACAGAAGCGTCTTTTGGCGCATGATGGCTGCGGTCTCCTTTAGTTTTCTGGCGATTCTTTCCGGCAGCTTTGTCTTTCTCTATGCCAATGTGAGCGATTCGCTCAAGGAGCGGACGGACGAGGAAAAAGTCCAGTCCTTCCACCAGTTGGGCTATAATATCGATACTTTCCGCCGGGAAGTGGAGCTTTTGACGGAACGGCTGATCTCGGAGACTGCTCTGACAGATATGGTGTATATCGGAAAGGAGAGCCCGGGGACAGAATTCTCCATGAAAGCGGCCTATTTCCGGGAACTGGGGCAGATTCTGGAGCAATACCAGTATGTGGAGTCCATATGCTTTTATAACGCGGAGGGACTGGTGCTGTCCATGGACGGGCGGCAGAATATCATACAGGGCATAGAGCAGGACAGGGGCATTTTCTATGAGGAGAAGCTGTCGCAGTTTTCTTCCGAGAGAAAATCTGACTTTGGAGGGGTAAAGTGGTTCGGGGGATATACGAACAATGATTTCTTCCCCGCGCTGGACGAGAAAGATGAGACGGTCTATTATCTGTCTGCCTGCCGGCCGATGTACCAAAGGTCTCATTTGGCCTGGATTGTCGTCAACGTGAATCTGGATTATTTTACGGATATCTATAACTCTCATGAAAAGGAGGGAGTGCCGGAAGAGCTGACCTATATTGTGGACGCGGAGGGAAAAGTGATTTCCCATCCCCGGAGGGAGGCTCTGGGGATGGAGAAAGACGGAGCCTGGCGGCGGGATGGGACTGACGCGGTTTATTCTTTTGAGGAAAAAGGGTGTCAGGTTCTGTGTTATCCGCTGACGATTTCAGGCTGGACGATGATCAATGAAATGCCGTTGGGGACAATATTAGAGGACGCGAAAGGGATACGGATTACTTTTCTGGCGACTATCATCGTGGCAATCTGCCTGGTGGTCTTTTTTTCGGTATTTTGGGTGAACCGGCTGGCGTGGCCGCTGCGGGAGACTACGGAAGCACTGCGCCGCATGGAGGGAGGGGAGCTGGAAATCGCGCCTTTGAGCGGCGGGGAGAACCGGGACGAAATCGGGCTGCTGGTACGGCAGTTCAACCGAATGTCCAGCCGGATTGAGGGATTGGTGGAAGAAAACGCCGCAATGGAAAAGAAAAAACGAGAGATGGAGATTCAGGCCCTGAAAGCCCAGTTCAATCCGCATTTTCTATATAATACCCTCAATACGGTGAAGTGGATGGCCGCCCTGAAAGGGGAAGAGGACATCGTGGATTGTCTGGACGCGCTCGGAGATATCCTGCGGCCGATGTACCGGGGCAGCAGCCCGTTCTGGAGTCTTGCGGAGGAGATTGACTATATCGAGGACTACGGAAGGGTGATGCGCCATCGTTACGGAGAACAGGTCTGCCTGATTCCGGAGCCGGAGACGGAGACGCTGGAGGCCAGCGTACCGAAGTTCGTTCTGCAGCCCCTTGTGGAGAATGCTTTTCTCTATGGGAGGAAAGAGGAGAGCATATCGCTGGAAATCCGTGTAGGCAGCAGGCAGGACGAGGATATTCTGCTGCTGTGGGTAGCTGATGACGGAGAGGGGATAGAGCAGGAAAGGCTGGAGGCATTGAGGGAAAGCATCCGCACAGGGGAAAAGACGGCCCATATCGGTCTGTCCAATGTAAACGGCAGAATTCGTCTGCTTTATGGAGAAAGATACGGGCTGGCAATCGACAGCGCGCCCGGGAAAGGATTTGCGGTGACGATTCGCATCCCCTATCGGGAATGGGAAAATGAGAAATCGTAAGATTATTATACTTTTTGTTAGATTGCACAAGTAATTGATGAAAAAATGAGAATAGCATAAGATTTGAACAAAAAACGGAGAATAGGGAATAGAACCTTTCTCCGATTTTTATTATAATTGCACTTGTGAGGATGGACAGAATGGAAAAGGGGGAATGCGGAAGATGCAGGACAGAAGAGAGGAAAGCTTGCTGGTGAGACGTCTGGGCAGGCGAAGAGTCAGGGGATTGAAGTATACGCTTTTAGCGGTTCCTTTCGTGGTCTATATATTCGCGATGAACTATGTGCCGCTGATAGGATGGCTGTATTCCGTATTTGACTATAAGCTGGGACAGAGATTCCTTGATTTCGGAAATATGGTCTTTGTAGGTCTGGACAATTTCAAGAAGCTGTATAATGAGCGCTCCGAGGTGATGCGCGTGATGCGCAACACTTTAGTGATGAGCGGACTGGGGCTTTTGTCCACGCCGCTGCCGGTGGCGTTCGCTATCCTGTTCAATGAAATCAAGGGAAGGCATTTTAAGAAATTCGTCCAGACTACCACCACGCTGCCGAACTTTATCAGCTGGATTACGGTATACGGCATCGCCTTTGCCTTTTTCTCCGTGAACGGCTTTGTGAGCATGGTTCTGCGGCAGTTCGGCATTGAGCCGTCGCCCACGGGCATCCTGGGGGATGTGGACAAGGTATGGTTCCTGCAGTGGTTTCTGGGCATCTGGAAATCTTTCGGCTGGTCGTCTATCATCTATATCGCTGCCATCGTGGGAATTGACGCGGAGCTCTTCGACGCGGCCAGGGTGGACGGCGCGGACAAGCTCCAGACAATCTGGCATATCACTGTGCCGGGCATCCTGCCCACCTATGTGGTCATGTTCCTGCTGGCAGTGAGCAATATCCTGACCAATGGTTTTGACCAGTATTTCATGTTCTACAATCCGCTGGTGGCGGACCGTATCGAGGTGCTGGACTATTATGTCTATAAAGTAGGATTCATCATCAATGACTATCCCTATTCTATCACGCTGGGGATGCTGAAGTCGGTTCTGAGCATAGCGCTTTTGTTTACGGCCAACGGGCTGTCGAAGAAAATCAGAGGGGACGCCATTGTATAGGTAATGCGCTTTCGTACTATTGAAATTTATGCCCGCCGGGGCGGGCAAGGGGGTATAAGCATGAGGCACAAGAAAAGCACGATTAAAGTTTCAAGGCAGGAAAGAGTGCTGCAGGTGGTGAATTACATCTGTATGGCATTGGCGGTCTTCCTGTGCATGTATCCTTTCTGGTATCTGATTATCTATTCCCTTTCGGATCCCGCCCAGGCGGCCCGGGGCGTCTGGCTACTGCCCAAGGGCTTTACGCTGTACGCCTACCAGTGGATTGTGGAAAATACGAATTTCGGGCACGCATTTCTGATTTCGGTTTCAAGGACATTAATCAACACGGCGCTCTGCCTGCTGGGTTCTTCCCTGTTTGCTTATCTGGTGACCCAGAGGGACATGATTGCCAGAAAGTTCATCTACAGATTCGTGATTATCACCATGTATCTGGGTGCCGGACTCGTGCCATACTATATCACGATGAAAAGTTATCATCTGAACAACTCTTATCTGCTCTATATCATACCGGGCATTCTCAATGCCTACTATGTGATTTTGATCAAGACTTTTATCGAGCAGATTCCCACATCTTTAGAGGAATCTGCCAGAATGGACGGAGCGGGGTTCTTCAAGGTCTACGCCAGAATCATCATGCCTCTGTCCAAACCGATTATCGCCACAGTGGCGGTATACGCGTCCGTGGGAGCGTGGAATTCCTGGCAGGACAACTATCTGCTGGCGCAGAGTCCGAAGCTGCAGACCGTACAGCTGCTCCTGTACAACTGCATCAATCAGGCCCAGGTTCTGGCCGACAGCATGAAACAGGGGCTGGTACAGGCACCGGGGGCGGTGGCCCTGTCGGCTGAGACCATTAAGATGGCCACCACGATTGTGGCCGTGCTGCCGGTGATGATGGTCTATCCTTTCCTGCAGAAGTATTTTGTAAAGGGAGTCATGATGGGGGCTGTAAAAGGGTAAAGACCCTTTCTATAGTAGCAACAGGCATTTTCGGGCCGGCTGCCTGAAAATGCGGAAATGGATCGGAGTAAAAAGGAGGATGTGAAATGAAGAAACAGAGCTTGTGGAAAAAAATGATGTCCGTAGCTTTGGCGGCAGTCCTGATTATGGGCGTGGCTGCCTGCGGAAATGACAGCGGCAGCGGGGGCGCTGACAGCAAAGACAGCAGCAGCGTGGAAGAGTCTTCGGATGCAGGCGGAGGCGAAAGCGGGCAGGGCGGACAGGAGACGGCAGGAGACGGGGAAGTGATTACCCTCACTGTGCTGGGCTCCATGGGAGGGACGGACGGCGTCTCCACGGATGATGCTATCGGCCAATATATCAAGGATGAACTTGGAATCGTGCTGGAATACACGCAGGTATCCAATGACCGGCTGAAGGTCATGGCAGCTGGCGGCGACCTGCCGGACATCGTCATGCTGCACGAAGCGCCGGAAATGGTACAGAATCTGATTGACGCAGGAGCCCTGTGGGCCATGGACGAGTGGCTGGAGAACAATGGGGACAATCTGAAAGCGAAGCTGCCGGAGGCCCTGAAATATTCCAGGGAAGTCGTGGGCCAGGGAACTACCTATTTTCTCCCTACGGAGGTGCAGATTGCCAACCCGGAGAATCCGAACAAGAACGGCTTCGTGGGATTCTTCACCAGATGGGACTACTATAAGGAGCTGGGTTATCCTGAAATCAGCACAGAGGACGAATATCTCGATGTACTTAAACAGATGGTAGAGGCCCATCCCACCACGGCAGACGGCAAGAAAGTGTATGCCCTGTCCGGATGGATCGACTGGGGTCTGTGGCCTTACAAGATTAGTTATCCTTTCAGTTTCGGCTATACTAATCTGGACAATAACCAGCTCTACAACCAGGTAGACGATTTGCTGGAGGACGAGTTCCTGGATGAGGACGGCGTGTTCTGGAGAGCATTGGCTTTCTTTAACAAGGCTTACCGCATGGGCATCATGGATCCGGAAGCGTTTACCATGAAAGCAGAGCAGTATGACGCGAAACTCAAGAACGGCGAAGTGCTGGTGGCTGCATACAACTGGTGCCAGCCTGACACGGAAGTCTGCGGCGAGGATGCCGGCATGTTCATGCTGCCTGGTCCTTTCCCTTACATCCCGCAGATCTACCCCATTGAGAGCAGCCTGGGATACATGACTACCAACGCTCTGGTCATCAGCGCTAACTGTGAGCATCCCGAGAAAGCCATGGAACTGTTCGATTATCTGAATTCGGATGAGGGAGCCAGGCTGATTCGCTCGGGCATACCCGGCGAGGACTGGGATGTGGTGGACGGTGTTCCGCAGCTGATTGGCACCCGGCTGGAAAATTTTCTGAGCGGCGATACGGTGGAGCCCGGATATGCGAAGAACAGAGGGCTTGGCACATATAATTGGCTGACCTCCCAGACTGCTACCAATCCGGCGGCAGACGGCTATCCCCTGGATTTGACTACATCCAAAGAATACAATCTGCAGAACGTGAAGCCTGCGGAGAAAGACTTCAGCGCATATTACACCGACGGAAAAGCGCAGTATCCCGGAGAGGCTTATGTGCAGATGGTAGAGGACGGCAGATTCAAGACATTGTCTGAGAACGTGAAGACCGGCAGGCTGATGGAATCGGTTTCCGATGAATCCGCCAAGATTTTCAACAAGGCGGACGAATACTTCCAGGCCAATATCGCGAAAATCATTACCTGTGCGGATGAAGCGGCCTTTGCGGCCCAAAAGGAAAAGATGATAAATGACGTAAAGGCCATGGGCTATGAGACGGCTTTGGCCGAGCAGCAGGAGAAGTTCGAGAAAGCGAAAGAGACAGTCAAGTCTTTTGAATGACGAAATCCTGCAATAATCGAGACTGGCAGTACAGCAACAGTTCAGGCAGCGTCTGGACTGCTGCTGGTTTGAGGCATGGCGTTTCACAGAGTGCCCACGCAGGGGGCCTGACCTTTTGGCCGTACAGGGGAGAGGAGCGTCTTCCGCCGGCTTTTCCGGTTGAAGAAAGGGCCGCTTTTGTGTATAATAGAATCAAAGTGATGCTCCTATTATCAAAATTCTAAAATAGAAGCAAAGAAGAACGAAGAGCAAAGCAGAAAGGAGAGCGCATATATGCAGGAATATATCATGGCTCTGGACCAGGGCACCACAAGCTCCCGGTGCATTCTGTTCGACAAGGCGGGCGCCATCCGTTCCATGTCCCAGAAAGAGTTTACGCAGATTTACCCAAAGCCCGGCTGGGTGGAGCACAATCCCAAGGAAATATGGTCCTCCCAGCTGTCGGTGGCTGCGGAGTGCATGGCCATGGCCGGTGTGAGCGCGGAGCAGATAGCAGCCATCGGCATTACCAACCAGAGAGAGACTACGATTCTGTGGGATAAGAATACAGGAGAACCTGTGTACAATGCCATCGTATGGCAGTGCCGCCGGACCTCGGACATGATTGAGGAATTGAAAAAGGACGGCTTTGACCAGAAAATCCGGGAGAAGACGGGACTGGTGCCGGATGCCTATTTCAGTGCCTCCAAGATTGCATGGATTCTGGAGAATGTGCCCGGCGCGAGGGAAAAGGCCCGGAGAGGAGAACTGTTGTTCGGCACAGTGGACACGTGGCTCATCTGGAATCTCACCAAAGGCGCAGTGCATGTGACAGATTACACCAATGCCTCCCGCACCATGCTGTTTGACATCCACAGGCTGGTCTGGGACGAGGAAATCATGGAGCGGTTTGGCATCCCGGCAGGACTCCTGCCAAAAGTGCGCCCCTCCAGCTGTATCTATGGGCATACGGAGACCTACGTGCTGGGCGGGCAGATTCCCATTGCAGGGGCTGCCGGAGACCAGCAGGCTGCTCTGTTCGGCCAGTGCTGCTTTGAGCGGGGCGAAGTGAAGAACACCTACGGCACAGGCTGCTTTCTGCTGATGAATACGGGGAAAGATGCCATCACCTCCCGGTCGGGGCTGCTGACCACCATCGCCGCCGGAACCTGTGAGGAGCCGGAGTACGCGTTGGAGGGCAGTGTGTTCGTGGCAGGCGCTGGAGTCCAGTGGCTGCGAGACAGCATGCGCATGATTAAAAATGCCGCTCAGTCCGAACAGTATTGTGAAGCGGTAGAGGACACGGTAGGCGTCTATCTTGTCCCTGCTTTTGCAGGGTTAGGCGCTCCTTACTGGAATCAGTATGCCAGAGGCACCGTGGTGGGGCTGACCAGAGGCTGCAGCAAGGAGCATTTTATCCGGGCCGCGCTGGAATCCATCGCCTACCAGACTGTGGACGTGCTGCGGGCCATGGAGCAGGACAGCGGCATCCGGTTAAAGGGCTTAAAGGTGGACGGCGGCGCCAGCGCCAATGATTTCCTGATGCAGTTTCAGGCCGATATCGTGGATATGCCGGTCCGCAGGCCGGAATGCATCGAGACTACGGCTTTGGGAGCCGCTTATCTGGCGGGCCTTGCGGTGGGATACTGGAAAGACAAAGGGGAAATCCGGGAGAACTGGCAGGTAGGCAGGGTGTTTGAACCTGCCATGGAGGAAGAGCGGCGCCAGCGCCTGCTGAAAGGCTGGAAGCGCGCCGTGAAATGCGCTCTTATGTGGGCTGAGGAAGAGGAGTGATTCCAAAGTGCAGGGGAGTGTTTTTGGAAAAAGCAGCAGCCATCCGGTTATTCGGGTGGCTGCTGTGTTTGCCGGGAATTTGCCTTGACTTTGCGTCAGGCGGTCTCCAGGGTTCCCTGTCCCTCGAACTGGGAGTTGTACAGCTCCGCGTAGAAGCCGTCCTTTGCCATCAGTTCCTCATGATTGCCCTGTTCTATGATATCCCCGTCTTTCATGACCAGAATCACATCCGCGTCCCGGATGGTGGACAGCCTGTGGGCGATGACGAAGCTGGTCCGGCCTTTCATCAGGTTGTTCATGGCCTTCTGGATTCGGATTTCCGTTCTGGTATCCACGGAGCTGGTGGCCTCGTCCAGAATCAGGATGGGATTGTCCGCCAGGATGGCCCGGGCGATGGTGAGCAGCTGTTTCTGTCCCTGGGACACATTGGAGGCGTCCTCCCCCAGCTCCATCTGATAGCCCCCGGGCAGGGTCTGGATGAAGTGGTGGACATGGGCCGCTTTCGCCGCGGCTATCACTTCTTCATCTGTGGCGTCCAGCCTGCCGTAACGGATATTCTCCATGATGGTTCCGTGGAAGAGCCAGGTGTCCTGCAGCACCATGCCGAAATTCTCCCGCAACTGGCTGCGGTTGAAATTCCTGACATCCTGTCCGTCCACCCGTATGGCGCCGCTGTTTACGTCATAAAAGCGCATGAGGAGCTTCACCATGGTGGTCTTGCCCGCGCCGGTGGGGCCTACGATGGCCACGGTCTGTCCCGGCAGTACTTCGCAGCTGAAGTCGTGGATAATCGTCTTCTCCGGCTGATAGCCGAACCGTACATGGTCAAAGGATACGGCTCCCTGCATCTTTGCCTTTTCCATTCCCACTGCTTTTTCCGCAATCACATCCTCCTCCGGCTCATCCAGAAACTCGAACACACGCTCCGCGGCAGCCGCTGTGGACTGGAACATATTGGAGACCTGGGCCACCTGGGTGATGGGCTGTGTGAAATTCTTCACATACTGGATGAAAGCCTGAATCTCGCCCACCTCGATGACGCCCCGGATGGCCAGCATGCTGCCGCTGACCGCCACCGCCACATAGCCCAGATTTCCCACAAAGGCCATGATGGGCTGCATCATGCCGGAGATGAACTGGGACTTCCAGGCGCTCTGGTAGAGGATTCTGTTGGTCTCGCCGAATTCCGCAAGAGTCGCCTCTTCCCTGTTGAAAGCCTTGACGATGTTCTGGCCGCTGTAGACCTCCTCAATCTGTCCGTTGATTTTGCCCAGATAGTTCTGCTGGGCGATGAAATATTTCTGGGAATGCTTCACCACCACGCCGATGAGGCCGCCCGACACCGGCAGGATTACCAGGGCAATCAGGGTCATCATGGGGCTGATGGACAGCATCATGATCAGGATGCCCAGGATGGTGGCCACGGAGGTGATGAGGGTAGTGATGCTCTGTCCCAGGCTCTGCCCCAGAGTGTCCACGTCATTGGTGATCCGGGACAGCACCTCGCCTACAGTCCTGGACTCGAAATAGGCCATGGGCATCCGGTTGATTTTCTCCGAAATCTCCTGGCGGAACCGGTAGCAGAGCTTCTGGGAGACCTCTGTCATCAAGAGTCCCTGTATGAATGACAGCAGGGAACTTAAGGCGTACAGCCCCAGGAGAAGCAGCAGGATCTGCCCGATTCGCTGGAAATCGATTCCCCCCGTACCGGCGAATTTTGCCATCATGCCATTGAACAGCTCCGTGGTGGCCTTTGCCAATACCTTGGGGCCGATGATGTTGAAGACCGTGCTGCCTGCCGCAAAAATCATCACGGCAATCAGGGCAAGCTTGTATCTGCCCATGTATGCCAATAATTTTGCGAATGTTCCTTTGAAGTCCTTTGCTTTCTCCCCCGGCATCATGCCGCCGTGAGGGCCATGGGGACGTCTGGCAGCCCTGCCGTTGTGGGCTGCGGCTCCTGTCTGGCCGCTGCCTGTGTCCTGCCCGGCTTTTCCATCCCCGGCGGGATTTCCGCCTGCAGGGCCGGTGGATTTCCTGTTCTCTTCACTCATACTGCCGCACCTCCTTTCAGTTCCGCCTCGGACAGCTGTGACTTGGCGATTTCCCGGTAGGCCTCGCACTCTCGCAGGAGCTGGCTGTGGGTTCCCATGCCGGCGATTTTCCCCTCGTCCAGCACGATGATCCGGTCTGCATGGAGAATCGTGCTGATGCGCTGGGCCACGATGATGACTGTTGCGTCTTCTGTCTTTGCTCGCAGAGCTTTCCGCAGCGTCACGTCCGTTTTGTAATCCAGCGCCGAAAAACTGTCGTCAAACAGATAGATTTTAGGTGATTTCGCGATAGCCCGGGCGATGGAAAGCCGCTGCTTCTGCCCGCCGGACACATTGGTGCCTCCCTGGGATATCTCGCTGTGGTATTTCGCTGTCTTGCCCTCTATGAATTCCGCGGCCTGGGCAATCTCCGCGGCCTCCTCCATCCGGCTGTCGCTGATGTCCGAAATGCCGTTTGCCGATGTGTCTCCGAACTTCAGGTTGGAGGCGATGTCCCCGGAGAACAGCACCGCTTTCTGGGGAACATAGCCCAGGAGGCTGCGCAGCTTATGCTGGGAGAGATCTCTGATGTCCACGCCGTCTATGGTGATGCGGCCTTTCGTCACATCGTAGAACCGGGGAATCAGGTTCAGCAGCGTGGATTTGCCGCAGCCCGTACTGCCGATGATGGCGGTGGTCTCCCCGGGGCCTGCTGTGAAAGTCAGGTCCTGCAGGGCATCCTCGTCCGCCCCCGGATAGCGGAAGGACACATCTTCAAAGGACACTACACCCCTGGCGTCCGCCAGTTTTTCGTCCTGCACCTGCTCTTTGTCCGTGACGCTGGGGCTGGTGCCGATGACCTCCTCGATGCGCCCGGCGGCCACCCCTGCCCTGGGCAGCATCACGGAAATCATGGTGAGCATCAAAAAGGACATGACAATCTGCATGGTATAGGTGATGAAAGCCAGCATGTCGCCCACCATCAGATTGCCCAGGTCGATTCCTTTCGCCCCGAACCACACAATCATCACGGTGATGCCGTTCATGATCAGCATCATCACGGGCATCATGATGTTCATTACCCGGTTGGTGAACAGCTGGGTCCGCATCAGGTCGCGGTTAGCCTTGTCGAACCGCTCCTCCTCGAATGTTTCCCGGCTGAAAGCGCGGATGACGGAGACGCCTGTGAGGATTTCCCTGGACACCAGGTTCAGGCGGTCCACCAGCGTCTGCATCTTCTTGAACTTCGGCATGGCCACGGCCATCAGCACGCCTACCAGGGCCAGGATAAGGGCCACCGCCACCACGATGATCCATCCCATGCCTGTTCTGGTCCGCAGCACTTTCATTATCCCGCCGATGCCGATGATGGGGGCGTATACCACCATCCGCAGCATCATGACCACTACCATCTGCACCTGCTGGATGTCATTTGTGCTCCGGGTAATCAGGGAGGCGGTGGAGAACTGCTCCATCTCTGCATGGGAGAAAGACACCACCCTGGTGAATACCCGCTGCCGCAGGTCCAGGCCCAGCTTCGCCCCGATGCGGGACGCCAGGAATCCCACCAATATGGCCGTGGCCATCATCACCACGGAATAGGCCAGCATCATGCCGCCGGTCTTATAGAGGTAGTTTCGCTGTATCCTGCCCAGATCCATCCCCAGCGCATCGTATTCTTTCTGGAGGAACAGCACTGCCCTCTGGGCGATGACGGTCTCCCCCGTATCCCCCAGGCTTTCCAGCACCTGTTCCCGCACCGCCAGCACCTGGTCGTCCGACAGCTCCATTCCTGCGCCGGGCAGATTTGCCGCGAAGCCTGCTGCCGGATTGCCTGCCTCTCCCTTGGGGGTGCCGGATTCGGCCTCGGTTTCCGCCTTTGCCGTCTGTCCGGATTCCTCAGTCGCTTTTGTCTCAGCCGCCTCGTCTGGCGCCTTTGCCGCCTCTTCTGCCGACGATTCCATGCTGTCTATGGCATTTCCGGATTCCGTCATGTGCCACATGACCAGAATCGGTATGCCGATGCTTTCGTTCAGGCGCTCCTCTGTCTCATTGTCTCCCTGGAAGACATAGCTTCCATCCTCCTCCTGTGCATAGGCAGATGCCATCAAAGACTTCTCATCCTGAGTCATCAGCCCCATCAGCCCCTGATAGGTAGACTCCCGCATCCGTATGGGCACCGCATTCTCGATGCCTTTCTGTCCGATGCCTATATCCACGATATCTGCCGTGTACTGCGGCAGCGCCAGATCGCAGTAGGCCTGGGCCGCCAGGAACAGGATGATGGCCAGAACGGACCACTTGGATTCCTTTAAGTACTTGAATATTTTCAGCATACAGATTTCTTTTCCTTTCCCAGGGCGTGGTTTTGATGTGCCCTGATTTCTTCGCCCTGCGAATCCTATAGTCAAATATTATAGAAAGCCCTCTGCGGCAATACAATAAAAAAAGAATTAAAAAATGGAAAAAAATCTGCCATATCAAGGGAAGCAATCGCGGCCGTGGTAGGCAGGCATTTCCCAATCGGTACTCAGAAGAAGCGCAGCTGTTCATAGTCCGTGCCGCGTTCTAAAGGGGCGGGGACTTTCCGGAGGAGCGCATCTGTCCGCCCCGGGTCCAGAAGCCAGCAGATTGCTTCCTCCCGGGACAGAATCAAAGGCATACGGTCGTGGACCGGCTCCATGGAACTGTTGGCCGCCGTGGTCAGGATGACGAAATGTTCGCCGTCCCGATACGGCCTGCAGCATCCTGCCATGAACAGGGCGTTTTCCTGCTCCTGCCGGAAAGAGAATTTTGTTCTGCCGGAATCCCATTCATAGAATGAACTGGCCGGGACGACGCTGCGCCGGTGGCGGATGCCCTCCCGGAACAGGGGCTTTTCCGCGGCAGACTCGCATCTGGCATTAAAGACCAGCCCTTTTTCCGTTCCCTGCTGCAGGGGAAAACCCCACCGCAGCCACGCGCAGCCTATCCCGCCTCCTGCGGCGAGCAGGACAGGGGCTTCCTCTGTCGGACGGACATCCCTCTCCCGAATCCGCAGCAGCGCGGCGGCAGTCTCCTGGCTCAGCCGCTCCCCGGCCTGCCTGATCAGCTTCTCGATTTCTTTTGTGGTATCATCGTCTATATGGTATCGCCCGCACATACACTTCCCCTTTTCCGTATTTTGCCCTACAGGAACTGTCAGACCTATTGATTCTGTACTTGCCGCATTGCATTAGATGTGGATTTATAAAAAATGTTGTCAGACTATTACTCGATAAACTCGAGACTCTGATAAGGCACTTTCTCATAAAAATCTCTCTCGTCTTTATCTTCGATGTGTATAAGTACCTGATAATGCGTCCATTCCGATTGGACAATTTTGAAACGCTATTTTGATTATTATAGCGTATGAATTAATAAGCTGCAATAATAAATGACATGCACTTTTTCTTTTTCTTTTATCGTTTGCCTTTCCTGAGCCGGCGTGATAAAATGGAGGACATAAGGGAGGGATTCGATGAACCATATGGAGGAGATGTGGGATTTCCCGGTGATGGAGGGAGTCGCCTTTCCAAATGCGAATCGGGTGCATCCGCTGATGCAGAGGCGGGTGGAAAAACTGATTCGCCATCTGTATCAGGACAAGAATATCAAAAAAGCGGCGCTCTTCGGGAGTTCTCTGGAATTTCGATGCAGCAGCCACAGCGATATTGACCTCTACCTCGAAAAGCATGACAAAGATAAGAAATTGGAACCGTTGCCGGAGGTAGGGTGCGAAGTGGATATCGTGACGAACCTTTTGTAAAAAAAGAAAATTATAGCCGTAAAAAAGCGATAGAAATATATAATCACGCAGTTAATGTGCATAATGAGGGAAGCAATATACATAATTATCAGAAGGCTGTATTCGATTTTCTTTCTAATTGTCATAAAGCAAATATTGTATACGAAGATCGTTAGGAGGTATTGATATGACGAAGAGAGCAATTTTGAGTGAGAAATTAGAAGACAATAAAGCTGCTGCTGAATGGGGGATTAGACAGGCAGAATTGATTAAAAAAAGTGAAGATATAACGCGGAGGTTAGCAGAAAAATATATACCTATTATTTTATCGCGTAATGAAAGGGACAATAAGCGGTAAGAATAAAGGTATTCCTGAAAGAAAGCATATTTTATCAGAGATATTTGATAGTGCCGGATATAGACATTACCAGAACGGAATACGGAACTGACAACAGGCGCTTGCTGCTGACCGGGAGAAACGGTTAAGCGGCAGGTGCTTTTGCTTTTCAAAAAATCAGAATACCGAACTGATACCGCCGATTTTGCAGATGGCTATTGACTTTTGATAATTTTGGTTTATAATAAAACATATGATGCAAAACAAATGATGCAAAACATGCGATTCAGAAAGGAGGAATCAGGATATGCCACCAAAAGCGAAATTCAAAAAAGAGGAAATTACAAAAGCCGCATTAGATATCGTGAAAGCGGATGGATTCGAGGCTCTGACTTCCAGAGAATTGGGGATACGCCTCGGCAGCTCGGCAAGACCGATTTTTACGGTATTCAAAAATATGGAAGAAGTTCAGCAGGCTGTAATCCAATCCGCGAAAATGCTGTATAAAGAATATGTCAATAAAGGCTTGACAGCGGAACACCCTTTTAAGGGCGTGGGAACGCAATACATACTCTTTTCTGTCAATGAGCCGAAACTTTTTCAGCTGTTGTTCATGACAGAGCAATCGGAAATACCCGATTTAAAGGGCGTGCTTCCATTGATAGACGAAAGCTATGAGAAAATTCTCCAGTCGATTCAGGATGATTACGGAATTAACGAACATTTAGCGGAAAAGTTATATCGTCACCTTTGGATTTATACCCACGGCATCGCGACGCTTTGCGCCACCAGGATGTGCCGCTTTACAGGCGCTGAAATCAGCTCGATGATTACAGAGGTATTTATGAGTCTTCTTAAAAATGTAAGGGAGTGCGGAAACGATGATTAAAGTCAGGGACATCATAAAATCATACGGCAGCGGAGAAAGCCGGTTCCAGGTATTACAGGGCATCAGCCTTGAAATGAAAGATGGGGATTTTGTAGTCATACTCGGTGCGTCGGGCTCGGGAAAGTCCACTTTTTTGAATGTAATCTCAGGCCTTGAGCGCCCTGACAGCGGTCAAGTGCTTTATGACGGACTGGACATCACAGCGCTTTCCGACGATGAATTGACTGCATTTCGCAAAGAAAATGTCGGATTTATCTTTCAGCAGTATTATCTGCTGCCCAATATGAGCGTTGATAAAAACGTGAAAATGGGCGCCGACCTGGCAGGCAACAAAGACTATAAAACCGTTATCGAGGCAGTCGGACTGGGAAAAAAACTACATAAATATCCAGGCGAACTTTCAGGCGGCGAACAGCAAAGGGTATCTGTGGCAAGAGCCTTGGCAAAGAGACCAGGAGTGCTCTTTCTGGATGAGCCGACAGGCGCATTGGACGAACAGACAGGGCGGCAGGTGCTTGATTATATCTGTAAGCTTCAAAAGGAATATGATTTTACGATTATAATGGTGACCCACAATCTGAACATTGCGGAAATGGCAAACACAGTCATAAAAATGAACAGCGGAAAAATATCTGAAATTTATGCAAATGAGAAGCAGAAGACCGCTTATGAGATTGGATGGTGATGGTATGCTCATCGGAATAAAAAATGCTTCAAAACTCATCGGCATTTCCGTTATCGCCTGCTGCGCGGTACTTGTATGTACCATGTTTCTGAATTTTTATTTTGATATCCGGTTGATTGAGAGCGAAATAACCTCTGAACTGTCAATGTTTTTTTATGAGGCTCAGGTCTCTACCGCAAAAGTCACTTGCCTTGTGGCGGGCGGATGTCTGCTTTTGACTTCGGTTGTCATGCTGTTTTTTTACATAAAACATTATATCGATACCCATAAAAAAGAGCTTGGGATATTAAAGGCTCTGGGATATTCCAATCTTAAAATCGCAAAAAGCTTTTGGGTATTCGGAATCAGCGCTTTTATCGGAACCGCGATTGGATATGCGGGAGCGTTTCTTATAATGCCATGGTTCTATGCCCTGCAGAATGAAGATAAAATGCTTCCTGAGATAACGATAAATTTTCATCCCAGTGTTTTGTTTTATTTCGTGGTATTACCCACTGTGTGTTTCTCGGCGCTTTCGGTTTATTACGCCTGGCACAAATTAAAAAAGCCCGTGTTATTGCTTTTGAAAGACAACCTGCAGATTGTCTCTAAAACTCCAAAGCACAGCATCGAAAAAAGGAAAGAAATTTCATTTATAGAAGATTTGAAAAGCAGCACCCTGAAATCTAAAAAGGCGCTTGTGTTTTTCATTATTTTTGCTTCATTTTGTTTTTCTGCCATGACACAGATGTCGTTCAGCATGAAAGATTTATCAAGTGAAATGATGGGTGCAATGATGTTAGTCATCGGACTTGTATTAGCATTTACCACCTTGTTCCTTGCAATCACTACAGTCATAAGCGGAAATACAAAAACCATCGCCATGATGAGGGTATTCGGCTATTCGCAAAAGGAATGCTGCAGGGCAATTCTCGGCGGATACAGACCCATGTCCTATATTGGTTTCGTAATCGGGACAATCTACCAATACGCATTGCTCCGGATGATGGTGGATATTGTATTCAAAGATATCGAGGGCATGCCTGCATATAAATTCGACTTTCCCGTCATGCTTGTTTCACTTGTTGTTTTTATTGCGGTTTATGAAATCCTGATGCATGTATATTCCGAAAAAATCAAGAAAATCTCTGTCAAGGAAATCATGATTGAGTAAAGCAGGGCAGCCGATGGTGCGGCGCTTAGATTGACATTGGAGTTTGATGAGTTATCTTCGGAAATTCAGCACCCACCGCCCCTGGGTCTGGTAGAAAATCAGCCAGGCCCGGATACATCTGCCATTGACTACGAGCGTACAGTCATATTCCGTGGACGGTATCCCCGCGTACCGCTTCTTCTCCCAGGTATGCACCGTGATGTCCCGGATGACCTGTATCTGCCCCTCCTCGTCCTTTAACTTCACCATCAGCGGCGTTATCTTCCCGGTGCTGGTGCACCAGCATTGGCAGGCGATTTCCTGCTGTGTCCCGCGGACGGATCCTGCGTCCGCTTTTCCTGTAATTGTCTCTATCCCAAATGCCATTCCGACACCTCCCTCAACAAACCTCAGTGCTTATAGACATTGCCAATGAGCACTGCCTGTAGGTATTGCCTACAGGTACTGCTCAAAGACACTGCTTTCAGGCTCCGGCGCTGCTCTCCGGCACACCCCCGCACATGTGGTCGATGGCCCGGTTCAGGAACACGGCGCGCTTCACCACGTCCGCTCCGAACCGCCGCCGCAGAGAATCCACTGTCCTGTCCACGAGGGCCAGCTTTTCATAGTCGATTTCATCAAAAAGGCTCATCTGCCTGCCGGAGGCCTCCCGCCCGGCCCCGCCGGTGTGTATCCCCAGATGGCGGACGGGCTCCCCATTCCACAGCCGGGAGAAAAGTTCCCTGGAGGCATGGTAGATTTCCAGGGTCAGGTCAGTGGGGGAGACCAGTGTTTTCTGATGGGAAAAACAGGACAGGTCCCGGTAACGGATGGTCACGGAGACCACCCCGATTTTCGCTCCGTCCGCCCGGAGGCGGTTCCCCAGGGTTTCCGAAAGGGCCAGCAGCACCAGGTTCGCTGTCTCTGTGTCCGTCACGTCAAAGGGCGTGGTGGTGCTGTTCCCATAGCCTTTGTTGGGAGCGGGGGCCGCCAGCACCGGGGACAGGTCTATGCCGTTTGCGAAGCCCCAGATGGTCTCCCCCTGTTTCTTCAGGACGGCCCTCAGCCATCCCGGGTCGGCGCCGGCGATGTCCCCGATGGAGACAAGCCCCATGGAGGCCAGCTTCTTTGCCGTGGCGCGGCCCACGAAGAACAGATCCGACACGGGCAGGGGCCACATCTTCCCCGGGATTTCCTCCCGGTACAGAGTATGGACAAGGTCCGGCTTCCGGAAGTCCGAGGCCATCTTGGCCAGGAGCTTATTGTCCGATATCCCGATGTTCACGGTAAAGCCCAGCTCATCCCGGATTCTGTCCTTTATCTGTCCGGCGGTTTCCTCCGGGGCGCCGAACAGATGACAGCTTTCGGTCATGTCCACAAAAGCCTCATCGATGCTGTACTGCTCCACGAGATCCGAATACTCCCGCAGGATACCCAGAAAGGCCGCGGAGCATTCCCGGTACAGGCCGTAGTTGGGGGGCGCCAGCAGCAGGTCCGGGCATTTCCGCCTGGCCTCCGACAGGGTCTCCCCGGTCTGGACGCCGTATTTCTTCGCGGGAATGGACTTCGCCAGTATGATGCCATGGCGTTTCGTCACGTCCCCGCCTACCGCCGAGGGAACCTCCCGCAGATCCAGGGCGCTGCCCTTATGGGCCAGACGATAAACAGCCTCCCAGGACAGGAAGGCTGAGTTCACATCGATATGAAAAATAATCTTTTTCAAACGTGCGTTCACCTCCTTGATACAACATTATAGGAAACACACGTTCTGGATTCAATAGGAGATGACTGGAAAATACATCCCCGGCCGCCTACAGATTGTCGAATACCGCCGTCTCTTTCTCCAGCTCCGCCACCACATCCTGATTCACGCCCATGCGCCGGGTGATGTCCTCCATGTCCGCGGCCAGGTTCCTGGTATTGCCCGCCATGCCGGAGATTCCGGAGGCGCTTTCGTCGATGGCCTTGTTGATGGTGCCGATGGAGTCGGCGATGCCGGACATGGAATGGGTCAGGCTCTGAGTCTGTCTGTGGAAATCGTCCATGATCCGGCGGATGTAGGCGGCGTCCTCCTTGTACTGACTGCCGGATTCCACGAATGCCTGGAATTCTTTCAGAACGGTTTGACTCATATAGTCAATCAACTGGCTGGCGTTTTCGGACAGATTGTAGACCGATGCGGTGACCACATCGTTGATTTCCTGGATGCGCCCCGCGGTTTCCTGGGTGGAATTGGACAGCTCCCGCACCTCCCTGGCCACCATGGCGAAACCTTTGCCTGCCGTCCCGGCATTGGCGGCTTCCACGGAAGCGTTCAGGGAGATCAGCCTGGTCTGCTGGGCGATGGCGAGGATATCGCTGGTGAGGGTCTTGATCTGGTTCACGCTCTTGCTCTTCTCAATGGCATCGTTGAGGGAGCGCAGGATTTCCTCCGTCTTGGCGCCGGTAGTCTCCGCGCTGCTCTGAGCGGACTGCTGCATGGTGTCCGCCCGGGTGTTCATCTGGACAGTGTAGGCTGTGATGTCGCTGCATTCCTCTGCGATTGCATGTACCTCCTGACGGACGGTTCCGGCGCTTTCGTTGATGGCCGATGTGTTTCCGGCCACCTCCTGAAAGGTAGCGGAGAGCTGTCCCGCCAGGGAGGAAAGATCCGCCGCGCTTTTCCGGGAGGCCTGTGTCCGGTTCAGAACTTCCCCTGTCATACCGTTGATGCGGCTGGAACTCTCCTGGATGGTTTTCACGATGCTCTTGATCGGCAGGACCACATAGACGGAAATCAGCCGGAAATCCGTGGCCACCAGGAGGATGCAGGCCAGGGCCGCCGCGATGCCCACCACCAGGGAGAAGATGTAGACAGTGGAGAGGTGGGATCTGGCTCCTTGGGTCTGGGCGCTGATAGAGGCGTTCAGGACATCGATATCCGCTTTCATGGCATCGGCGAAGTCCGCCACATCGCCGTTGGCCAGGGCGTAGGCATCCTGGGTCTTGTGGCTGGCGCTGGCGCATACCAGATGGACCAGGGCATGTTTGAAAGCGGCGTAATTGTCCAGCAGGGATTCGTACCGCGCCCAGTCATCCTGTATTACAAAAGCTGAATACTCTGAGAGCATATCGTCCAGAAGCGCTTCTTCCTCCTTGATCTGTCCCACCAGGAGGATCATGGTGTCATAGTCCGTGGCCACGATGTGGCTCAGGGCCATCTTGTGGATTTCCATAGAAAGCTGGCAGATTTCGGCCAGCCGTTCCTTGCCCTCCATATAGTTGTCCGCGATGTTGGAGGCGCTTGCGTTCACATTGCGGATATTGATGACGGACAGAATGTTCGACAGCAGCGCCACGATGCCCAGGAGGGCGATGGGGATGATCAGGCGATGCTTTAAGCTGATATTTTTCATGATGGCTGGTACTCCTTTTGCATGGAAAATGAAAGTCAGGGGGCGGTGATTCCCTCAACCATGGCGTCAAGCTGATCCTGAAGGCTTTTTCCGGAAGGGTTTCCGGCCAGAATCTCCGCGGTAAAGGTGGTGACAGGATCCCAGTAATTCCCGCCGATGCGCTGCAGACAGGAATATTCCGACTGCTCCAGAAGCGCCGCGATGGCGGGGGAGCTCTGGACATCCGGAGAGGCCGCGGCTTTCTTGTTGGAGGGGCCCTGGCCCCGCAGATGGAAACGCAGTTCCTGGTTTTCCTGGCTGGTGATCCACTGGGCCAGTCTGTCTGCCCATTCTCTGTGTTCGGAGTAGGAGTTCACACCGATCAGCTTGTAGCCGGAGAAAGAGGCCATCTGGATTTCCTGTCCCGCACAGGTATAGGCGGGAAGCTTTGCAGCTCCGAAGCCGCTGCCCCATGCCTCCTCCACGGCTACCGCGTTCCACACGCCGCTGACGCCTGCCGCGATGGTGCCGTCCCGGACGCCCTCCAGGAACCCTGCGTCGTCCGTGCTTAAGAAGCCGGGGTGCTTCGCCATGGCTGTCATGGCCTTTGCCACATCGGTTCCCTTGACGGCGTTTTCCGTGTCGTTCCAGGTGCAGTAATTGGTGATGCCGTCATCGTTCAGCCCCAGGGTGAGCCCCGTGTTGCCGAAAAAGGTGTATACATACCATCCGGAGGACCAATCCATGGAGACTTTCCGGTCCTGTCTCCCGGCCACATCCAGCATCCGGTCCCAGGATATAATGTCCGCATCCGAGAAGACACGCTTGTCATAGTACAGGAAATAACCGTTATCCGCAGTCAGGGGGTAGGCGTAGAGGGTACCGTTCACAGAGGCTGCGTCCACCGCTTCCGGCAGATTCGCGCTCCGCAGGGCCTCGGCGTTTTCTATAGGCTCCAGGGCTCCGGCGGCAACCAGTGTATTCAGCTGATCGTCCGCAAAGGCGAAAACGTCCGCTCCGTTCTCCAGGTCTGCCATCAGCGCGTCCATACAGTGGCTTTCGCTCTGGGGCTGATATGTAATCTGAAAGTCGGCCTGGCCCTGGTACTCTTCCTGAAAGCTGTCGATAATCTGGCGCAGCAGCTCCTCGTCCTCCTCGGCGCCCCAGACGGTCAGCGCCACAGGGCCGGAGTCGGAGGCGGATTCTTCTTCGGAGGGGACAGAGCCGCCCTTGCTTCCGCATCCGGACAGGGAGGCGGCCAGCAGAAAGACGATGGGAAAATATAAGTGGAAATTTCGTTTCATGGCATTCTCCGTATATTGCATATTTTGCATATTATTTTACCATTTCACAGGGCTTTTTGCAATTTGTTTTTATGGGGGGCGGTACTCTTGCGGCTCCCCTCCGGCAGAACCCGGCGCAAAAAAACTGCAGATGCTTGCGCTTCTGCAGGTTTCTGCCGGGAGGCCGGCTTCGGACGAGGCATATGTGCCGCCTGGAGCCGGGCTATGCTTTAGGCCTTTGCCGCATTTTATGCGGGCTGCACATAGTACTGCGCCTGGGCGTTCCAAAGTTCCTGATATTTTCCGTCCCGGGCCGCCAGGTCATCATGTCTGCCCTGTTGCACCAGTCTGCCCTTGGAAGAGCGAGGTCTTTCTGTTTTCTGCTTGTAATGAAAGGGAAATGTGGTAAAATATGAGAGAGAAGAAAAAAGGAAAGGAAGAGAATATAATGCTGGTTCAGAAATATAAAGAAATGCTGTCAGGAAAATCCGTCATCAGGGAGCTGTCGGAGTTCGCCACGGCCAGGGGCAGGGAAATCGGATATGAGAATGTGTTTGACTACAGCCTGGGCAATCCGTCTGTGCCTGTCCCCCGGGAATTTACCGATGAGATGATTCATATGCTGGCCAATCAGGGGACCAATGAGCTCCACGGCTACAGCCCCAGCTTAGGGATAACCAGTGTCAGGGAGGCGGTTGCCGCGTCCCTGGAGAAACGGTTCGGCCTGCCTTACCGCAGGGAGCATATCTTCATGGCTTCCGGCGCCGCGGGGGCGCTGGCCCATGCGTTCCGCCTGGTGACGGAGCCCGGGGACGAGATTCTCACGTTTGCCCCCTATTTCCCGGAGTACGGCCCTTATGTGAATCTGACGGGAGCGGTGTTGAAGGTGGTGCCGCCGGACACCGAGCGGTTCCAGATTCGCTTCGACAAGCTGGAGGAGATGCTGACGGAAAAAGTGAAAGCAGTCCTGATCAATACGCCCAACAATCCCTCGGGCACGGTGTATTCCGGCGAGACTTTGGAGAGGCTTTCGGATCTGCTGCGCGGGAAATCGGCGGAATACGGGCATGAGATATACCTGATATCGGATGAACCATATCGGGAAATCGTGTTCGGAGGGGTGGAAGCCCCTTGTGTATCCGCGTTTTATGACAATACGATCATGTGCTATTCTTTCTCCAAATCCCTGTCCATTCCCGGGGAGCGGATCGGGTATGTGGCAGTGAATCCCAGGTGCCGGGAGGCGGAGACCATGGTCAATATGTGCGGCCAGATTTCCAGGGGCATCGGGCACAACTGCCCGCCCTCCATCATCCAGCTGGCGGTGGCGAAAGTGCTGGACAGGACGGCGGACTTAAGCGTCTATGAGACGAACATGGAAATCCTGTATAAAGAACTGATGGAACTGGGCTTTGACTGCGTGAAGCCCGGCGGGACTTTCTATATCTTCCCCAGGGCGCTGGAGGAGGACGCCAAGGTATTCTGCCGCAGGGCGCTGGACTACGATCTGGTTCTGGTGCCGGGGGATACATTCGGCGCGCCGGGGTATTTCCGCATGGCCTACTGCATCGACACGGAAAAGGTGGAGCGGTCCCTGGGAGCGCTTCGCCGGTTCGTAAGCGAGACGTACAGATAGGTTCGGATCAGGCGGCGTAAGCGATATGACAAGAGCAGAGAGGTAGGATATGATGTATCAGGCAGGACTGATCCTGGAGGGTGGAGGTATGAAAGGGCTTTACACCGCCGGGGTGATTGATTTTTTTCTGGACAGGGGAATTGAATTTTCCAGTGTGTACGGCGTGTCCGCAGGGGCCTGCAGCATGTGCAGCTATCTGTCGAAGCAGAGGGGACGGGCCCGGGATGTCTGCATCGATTACGTGGACCGCTGGGATTACTGCAGCATAGCGAGCCTGGTGGCCACAGGAGACCTGTTCAATGTGGAACTGAATTATCATCTGGTGCCGGAGCGCCTCAATCCCTATGACTATGAGGCTTTCAAACGGTACCGGGGAAAGGCTTACAGCGTGGCCACAGATATCGTGAGCGGCAGGCCGGTGTATTTCCGGATACGGGATGTAAAAAAAGATATGACGAAAATCCGTGCATCTGCATCCCTGCCGCTGGTCTCGCGGAATGTGCGAATCGGCAGGAGCCTGTATCTGGACGGAGGCCTGAGCGATTCCATTCCCATACAGAAGTCCATTATCGACGGAAATCCGAGGAATGTGGTGGTCATGACCAAGGAAATGGGGTTCGTCAGGAGACGCACCAAAGGTTATATGCTCCGGCTGGCGGGACTGCGGTACTGGAACTATCCCAAAGTGGTGGAGTTGATGATGCGGCGCGGCGAACACTATAACCAGCAGGTGGCCTATGTGAACAGGCTGCAGAAAAGCGGCCAGGCCTTTGTCATCCGGCCCAGGGGAACCGTGGATGTGGGACGGGTGGAGAAAAATCCCAAAAAACTCAGGAACCTGTACGACAGAGGATATGCGGACGGAGAGGCCTGCTGCAGGGAACTGATGGCGTTTCTGGAAAAGTGTGAGAAGATTTAGGGTTGCGCCGGCTGCGCTGCGGGAAGCCGGTAAAAGGAATGGAGAGTGAAAATGGCTGAGTTTATTGAAATCATCAAAGCAATCATCTATGGCATTGTGGAGGGCATCACGGAATGGCTGCCGATCAGCAGTACGGGGCATCTGATTCTGGTGGAGAGCCTGATGCCGTTCAAGCCTCTGGAGAACGGCGTTGGCGTGAGCGAGGAATTCTTCGGGATGTTCGACGTGGTCATCCAGCTGGGGGCAATCCTGGCGGTGGTGGTGCTGTTCTGGAAGCAGATATGGCCCTTTGCCCTGACGAAGAGGGAGCGGGAGGCACAGGGTGCCGCCGGGGTGATGTCTTATTTTAAGAAAGATATCTGGATTCTGTGGTTCAAGATTCTGGTGTCCTGTGTGCCGGCGGCGGTCATCGGCATCCTGTTCGACGACGTGTTCGACGAACTGTTCTACAACCCTGCCAGCGTGGCGATCGCGCTGATCGTATTCGGCGTGGCGTTCATTGTGGTGGAGAACTGGAACAGGGGCAGAAAGCCCAGGATACGCAGGCTCTCCCAGATTACCTATCAGACCGCGTTCCTGATAGGGGTGTTCCAGCTGATCGCCGCCGTCTTTCCCGGCACTTCCCGGTCCGGGGCCACGATCGTGGGCGCTCTGCTCATCGGCGTGTCCAGGACGGTGGCGGCTGAGTACACGTTCTTCCTGGCCATCCCGGTGATGTTCGGGGCCAGCCTCTTAAAGGTGGTGAAATTCGGCTTTGCGTTCACCTCCATGGAACTGACGCTGCTGGGGGTGGGGACGGTGGTGTCTTTCATCGTGTCCCTGTTCGTGCTCCGTTTCCTTATGGGATACATCAAAAAGCACAATTTCAAGATTTTCGGCTGGTACCGCATTCTGCTGGGAATCATAGTGCTCTTGTACTTTGGTTTCAAAATTTCCTGAATTTTGTGCCGTTATCCATAATAACAGCCTGCTTTTTCCGTATCCTGCGCTTTTTTTCAAATTTATCCGGCGAAGACCACATGAGTTTGGTCAAAATGCTTGTCTAAATTCTGCTACAGGGCTGTTTTCTACATTATATAAATAAGAGAGAATATGCCCGCAGCCCCGGAAATCAAGGGCGCATCTGATCGGTATTACATGAAAATGTTGACATTTTTGCTAAAAGGGAATACAATAATCAAGGCAGGCAGGGAAAAAGAATGCCGTGCCTGCTGGTGGCAGATACATGGCAAAGAAGACAAGAGAAAGGAAGTAGGCAATTATGGCAGGAAGAAAATCCACGAAACCTGCGGCAAAGGCGACAGAAACGGCAAAGGTAGAAGCTATTGAACCCAAGGCAGAAGAGATAAAGACAGAAGTGATAGCGGAGCCCAAAGAGGCCAAAAAGGCCCCTGCAAAGAAGACTGCGGCAGAAACCGCGAAGGCGGCAAAGACGGAAGAGACCAAGGCGGAGGCGTCCAAGGCAAAGAAAGCCCCTGCCAAGGCAGCGGCGAAGAAGAATGTGGAGACAGTTCTGCACATTCAGTACGGCGGAAAAGCCTACGCGCAGGAGGATTTGGTGAATATCGCCAAGGATGTATGGAAATATGACCTGAAGCGCAAGGCCGGCGACCTGGAGAGCATAGAGCTCTATGTGAAGCCTGAGGAGAACAAGGTGTACTATGTGATGAATGGAGAGAGCGGAAGCTTTTCCATTTAATGCCTGTTGTCAAGACGGCTTGTACAAAGGGCGGCATCTGGACCTGTATCGATTGCAGGGGCAGGTGCCGTTTTTGTATTTAGATTTTTTTTAGAATTATTTTTCAGGAAATCGGTTGACAATGTATAGGGTAAGTGATATTTTATGGTTAGTAGATGTTAGCACTCCTCCTAAATGAGTGCTAATAATGAAAAAGGGAGGCGGCCTGGATGGAGCTGGATGAGAGAAAAACGAAAATCCTGCAGGCAGTCATCCGCAATTATCTGGAGACAGGTGAGCCGGTTGGCAGCAGAACCATTTCCAAGTATACCGACCTGAACTTAAGTTCCGCGACCATCCGCAATGAGATGGCCGACCTGGAGGAAATGGGGTATATCTTTCAGCCGCACACTTCCGCAGGCAGGATTCCCTCCGATAAGGGATACCGTTTCTACGTAGACACCATGATGGCCCAGAAAGAGCGGGAGGTGGTGGAGATGAGGGATATGCTGGTGGAGCGCCAGGACAAGATGGAGACGCTTTTAAAGCAGATGGCCAGGGTGCTGGCCCAGAATACCCGGTACGCCACCATGATATCCGCGCCCCAGACCAAGCGCAGCAAGCTGAAATTCATTCAGCTTTCCCGTGTGGACGCGGGGCAGCTTTTAGCAGTCATCGTGGTGGAGGGAAATGTAATCAAGAACAATATCCTGTCCGTGCAGGAGGAGCTGGACGACGAGACGCTGCTGAAGCTGAATATCCTGCTGAACACTTATCTGAACGGCCTGTCCATCGATGAGATCAATCTGGCCATGATAGCTGTCATGAAGCAGCAGGCGGGTATCCACAGCGCCATTGTCAGCGAGGTCATCGACGCGGTGGCGGAGGCAATCAGGGCGGAGGAGGACCTGGAGATTTATACCAGCGGGACCAATAATATCTTCCGGTATCCGGAGCTGGCAGACCAGCAGAAAGCCAGCGAGCTGATTAACACCTTTGAAGAGAAGCAGCTTCTGGGAGAGCTCCTGAAGGAGCCGCACACCCAGAGCGAAGAGACCGGCATCCAGGTATACATCGGCGCGGAGACGCAGGTGCAGAGCATGAAAGACTGCAGCGTGGTCACGGCCACCTATGAATTAGGCGGCGGCATGAAAGGGACCATCGGTATCGTGGGACCTAAGAGAATGGATTACGACAAGGTCGTAGGCACTCTGAGAGCCATACAGACCCAGCTGGATGAGCTGTATGGACCGGAAGAGGGAGCCGACAGAAATAAAACGAATGGAGGTTGACAATCGGGGATATGGCAGAGCAGGAACGTGACATGGAAATAGAAAAGGAACAGGAAGCCCCCGGGACAGAAGACGGGGAGGATGAGGGCTGCGAGGCACAGGAGCCCGAAAAAGGGGCCGAAGAGGACGTTCGGACGGACAACGCCGAGGAAGAAACGGAGCCTGCACCCCCGGAGGGAGAGGACCCGAAGACCTGGGCGGAGAAGCGGGCCGCCAAGAAGCAGGCGAAGCTGGACAAGAAAGCCCAGGGATACAAGGACCAGATCGACCAGCTGGAGGATAAGGTAAAGCGGCAGCTGGCAGAGTTCGAGAATTTCCGTAACCGCACGGAGAAAGAGAAGCACGCCATGTTCGAGACCGGCGCGAAGAGTGTCATTGAGAAGATGCTGCCGGTGGTGGACAATTTCGAGAGAGGGCTGGCTACGGTGCCCGAGGATAAGAAAGAGGATCCTTTCGTGGACGGTATGAACCGGATTTACAGGCAGCTGATGACAGAGCTTGAAAATATCGGTGTGAAGTCCATCGAGGCGGTGGGGCAGGAGTTCGACCCGAACCTCCACAACGCGGTGATGCAGGTGGAGAGCGAGGAGTACGAATCCGGCACGGTAGCCCAGGAGCTGCAGAAAGGATACACATATCGGGACAGCGTAGTACGCCATTCCATGGTGGCAGTAGTAGTGTGAGAAGATTTCATCATTTCAGAGATAGACAGAATAAATTCAGGAGGATATAAAAATGAGCAAGATCATCGGTATTGACTTAGGTACGACAAACAGCTGTGTGGCAGTTATGGAGGGCGGAAAGCCCACCGTTATAGCCAATGCAGAGGGAGCAAGGACCACCCCCTCCGTAGTGGCGTTCACGAAGACCGGCGAGAGGCTGGTGGGCGAGCCTGCAAAGCGTCAGGCGGTCACCAATGCGGAGAAGACAATCGCATCCATTAAGAGAGATATGGGTACTGACAACGGCCGCTCCATCGACGGCAAGAAATATTCCCCTCAGCAGATTTCCGCCATGATTCTGCAGAAGCTGAAGGCGGACGCCGAGAGCTATCTGGGAGAGAAAGTGGCAGAGGCGGTCATTACGGTTCCGGCGTATTTCAATGACGCCCAGCGCCAGGCCACCAAGGATGCGGGCAAAATCGCGGGCCTGGACGTAAAGCGTATCATCAACGAGCCCACGGCGGCTGCGCTGGCTTACGGCCTTGACAATGAGAAAGAGCAGAAAATCATGGTGTACGACCTGGGCGGCGGTACGTTCGACGTGTCCATCATTGAAATCGGCGACGGCGTCATCGAGGTTCTGGCCACCAACGGCGATACCCGCCTGGGGGGCGATGATTTCGACAATAAGATTATCCAGTGGATGCTGTCCGAGTTCAAGAAAGCGGAGGGCGTAGACCTGGCCAATGATAAGATGGCTATGCAGAGGCTGAAAGAGGCGGCGGAGAAAGCGAAGAAAGAGCTTTCCAGCGCCATGACCACCAACATCAACCTGCCGTTCATCACGGCTACCGCGGAGGGACCCAAGCATTTCGACATGAACTTAAGCCGCGCTCAGTTCGACGAGCTGACCCATGACCTGGTGGAGAAGACCACCATTCCCGTGCAAAACGCCATGAAAGACGCAGGGCTCACCAATGCGGACTTAGGACAGGTGCTCCTGGTAGGCGGTTCCACCCGTATCCCCGCGGTGCAGGATAAGGTGAGACAGATTACCGGCAAAGAGCCCAGCAAGTCTCTGAACCCGGATGAGTGTGTGGCAATCGGCGCTTCCGTACAGGGCGGCAAGCTGGCAGGCGATGCCGGCGCAGGCGATATCCTGCTTCTGGACGTAACGCCCCTGTCCCTGTCCATCGAGACCATGGGCGGCGTGGCTACCAGGCTGATTGAGAGAAACACCACCATCCCCACCAAGCACAGCCAGATATTCTCTACCGCGGCTGATAATCAGACTGCCGTAGACATTAATGTAGTACAGGGTGAGAGACAGTTCGCGAGAGACAACAAGTCTCTTGGACAGTTCCGGCTGGATGGGATTCCTCCCGCAAGGAGGGGCGTGCCTCAGATTGAGGTTACGTTCGACATCGATGCCAATGGTATCGTGAATGTATCCGCAAAGGATCTGGGGACCGGCAAGGAGCAGCATATCACCATCACCGCAGGATCCAATATGTCCGATGACGAAATCGAGAGAGCCGTGAAAGAAGCGGCCGAGTTCGAGGCCCAGGACAAGAAGCGCAAGGAGGCCGTGGAGGCCAGAAACGAAGCAGACTCTTTCGTGTTCCAGACCGAGAAAGCGCTGGGCGAAGTGGGCGACAAGATCAGCGACAGCGAGAAGTCCGCGGTTCAGGCCGATTTGGATGCCGTGAAAGCTGTTCTGGACAGGACAAAGGATCAGGAGATGAGCGACAGCGATGTGGATGAGCTGAAAGCGGCCAGGGAGAAACTGATGAACAGCGCCCAGAGCCTGTTCACCAAGATGTACGAGAACATGCAGCAGGCACAGGGCGGCGCGGCAGGACCGGATATGGGCGGCGCAGCGGGCGCGTCAGGCGGATCCGCTCCCGAGGATGACGTCATTGACGGAGACTTCCGCGAGGTCTGAGTGTGAGAAGACATTCCGGGGCCGCAGGACAGCGGCCCCGGGACTATGGGCTCGCAGGCGGACAGATTCGCGCTGCATCCTTTCATACAGGTCAGAATGCCGGGAGCAGCCATTTTCCCAGGTTCCCGCAGGGCATTGTTGGATATTTGAGATGAAATCTAAGTCAGCGGCGTGGAAATGTGCTGGCTTAGATTTTCTGTGGTAAGTATAATAATACGTATTTTCGAAGAGGTGTTTGCTATGGCGGAACAGAAGCGGGACTATTATGAAGTTCTCGGTGTAGATAAAGGAGCAGATGATGCTGCGATCAAAAAGGCCTATCGCGTGCTGGCGAAGAAGTATCATCCGGATATGAATCCGGGGGATGCGGAGGCGGAAAAGAAATTCAAGGAGGCTTCGGAAGCCTATGCCGTTCTGAGCGATCCGGATAAGAGACGGCAGTATGACCAGTTCGGGCATGCCGCTTTCGAAGGCGGAATGGGCGGCGGAGGCGGCTTCGATTTCAGCGGAGCGGATTTCGGCGATATCTTCGGCGATATCTTCGGAGACCTCTTCGGGGGAGGCGGCCGCAGCAGAAGCCGCAGCAATGGCCCTATGAAAGGCGCGAACCTGCGGACCAGCGTCCGGATTACTTTTGAGGAGGCTGTGTTCGGCTGCAAGAAAGAGATTGAGCTGAATGTAAAGGAGACCTGTAAGACCTGTAACGGTTCCGGGGCCAAGCCGGGGACCAGCCCCGAGACCTGTTCAAAATGCGGCGGCAAAGGGCAGGTGGTCTTTACCCAGCAGTCTCTGTTCGGGACGGTCCGCAATGTGCAGACTTGTCCGGACTGCCAGGGAAGCGGAAAAATCATCAGGGACAAGTGCACGGATTGCCGCGGAACCGGATATATATCCATGAAAAAACGTTATTCCGTGGATATTCCCGCGGGTATCGACAACGGCCAGTCCACGCGCATGCCCGGCCTGGGAGAGCCCGGCATCAATGGAGGTCCCAGAGGGGATGTGCTGATTGAAGTGATCGTGGGGCGGCATCCCATTTTCCAGAGGCAGGATTTCGATATTTACTCCACTGTCCCGGTCTCCTATGCGGTGGCGGCCCTGGGCGGCGAGATTCTGATCGACACCGTGGACGGTAAGGTCATCTATGACGTGAAGGCCGGGACCCAGACGGATACCAGGATAAGGCTGCGGGGCAAGGGCGTGCCCTCCTGGCGGAATAAGGATGTGCGGGGCGACCATTATGTGACCCTGGTGGTCCAGGTGCCCGATAAGCTCAAGCCCGAGGCCAAAGAACTGCTGCGTCAGTTCGACGAGTTGACGGGCAATACATTGAACGCCGTAAAGGCGGCTTCGGAGCCGGAATCAAACGATGAGGGAAAAGAGCACCACAAGGAAGGCAAGAAAAAGAAATTCTGGAAATAATTTATACTGGGATATAGATGCAAGGTTTGATCCGGGTCTGTCGTATTATATGTAAAGACATGGAAACCAAGGCATTTATAGACTGGGGGTATGTGAGGATGAAGAGAATCATTTCAATGGGAGCGGCGTTCCTGTTTGTTCTGTCGGCAGGCATGACTTCCTCCGCGGGATACCATGCGCCATGCGTCAGCCGGGTAATCCAGGGCAGCGGTCTTTGCTGGTATGGGGAGAACCGGGTTGGCGGGCATCATCTGTTCGGACATGAGGGCTGGACGGATTGTGGTGCCTGCGGCGTGGATGTGGGTGCAATCTGCAGCGGCTGGGGGAATTGCCATGACGGCTATGGGGCCGGGACGGCGTATTCCGGTCAGGGCATGGACGCGGCGCCGGAAAGTCAGCCATCAGTGAATCCGGCAGCGGAGAGCCAGCCGGCAGGGAATCCGGCGGAGGAAAGTCAGCCTGCAGCTGACCCGGCAGCGGAAAGCCAGCCCGTAGGGAATCCGGCAGCGGAGAGCCAGCCGGCGGCAGGGAATCCGGCGGAGGCTCAGACAGGGAACGGGACAGCTGCGGCAGGCGCAGGTTATCAGAATTACAATGGTGCGGGCTATGGCGGCGGAGGGCACTGCTACTCCGGCAGCTATACCACGGGCCATCACGGTTCCGGCCATCATGGCCGCGGCCACCATTAAGCAGTACAGGCAGGGATTGCCGCATGGCGCGGCAGTCCTTTTTGCGGTTTACGGATCAGTAAGGGGAATCCCCGCCGCCAGGGCACGGAGGCTGTGCAGGGACAGGGGAACGATTCTTAGGATAGCAAAAGGCGGTGAACCGGTGCGCAGTGAAATCGAGGTAGACCGTGCGGTGGAGCAGTATTCGGATATGATAAAGCGGATTTGTCTGTATCATCTGAAAAATGCAGCCGACACGGAGGATGTCTTCCAGACTGTATTTTTGAAATATCTGCTCTATGAGGGAAGCTTTGAGGGCCCGGAGCATGAGAAAGCGTGGCTCATCCGCGTTACGCTGAATGCGTGCAAGGACTATCTGAAAAGTTTTTTCCGCCACAGCGCCCTGCCTTTGGAGGAGCTTGCGGAGGAGGCGGCATCGATTCCGCCCAAACAGACAGAGGTCCTGGATGCCGTTCTGGCGCTGCCCGCGAAGTACAAGGATGCTATTTATCTGCATTATTATGAGGGCTACTCTGCCGGGGAAATCAGCCGCATTCTCGGCAAAAAGGAAAATACGGTCTATTCGCTTCTGTCCAGGGGGCGGACGATGCTGAAAGACGTGCTGGGAGGTGATCTGTGATGGGACTGGAGAATAAAGTTAGAGACGCTTTCGACTGCGTAAAGGCCGATGAGGGGCTGAAGGATGCCGCAAAGGAGTTCCTGAGGGATGCCAGACAGCGCGAAAGCTGCCCGGGCGCAAAGAGGCGCCTGCTCCATCCGGCGGCCCGGCTGGCTTTTGTGACGGCCTGCGCCATGCTGGCCGTGTTTCTGGGCATTGGCAGCTATGCTGTGCTGTGGATGCCGGTGGCCTATGTGAGCATCGATGTGAATCCCTCTCTGGAGCTGGAGCTGAACCGGCTGGACAGGGTCATCGATGTGAGGGCTTACAACGCGGACGGCGAGGAGATCGCCGGAAACATTTCGGTAAAAGGACTGCACTATGAAGATGCCATTGAGCGGATAGTGAGCAGCGAAAAGATGCGGCCCTATCTGACAGAAGACGCGGCGCTTACCTTTACGGTTGCCACGGCCAGCGCGCTGAAAGAAGAGAGGATGCTTGCGGAGATTGCCCGTTCCTCCGGCTGTCTGGAGCACGGAGGCAGCAGCGTGGGGGCGGACATGAGCCTGGTGGGAGAAGCCCATGAGAACGGGCTTTCCCTCGGCAAGTATCTGGCGTACCGGCTTCTGCTCCAGTACGAGCCCTCTGTCACGGTGCAGGACTGCCATGACATGAGCATGTCCCAGCTCCACGGTATGCTGGAAGAGCATGAGCATGGCATGGGTCATGGAGACAGCCAGGGAGAGCATGAGACAGGCCATGAAACGGAACACGGAACAGAGCATAAGGGACAATATGAGGGCGTGCAGGAAAGCGAATATCCGATGGAGTACGATGGCCATAAATCCGGCCACGGCCATTGAAATCCAGCGCCTCGTATACATCTATGGTGTCCGCAGCCTGATTGCCCCGGAGCTTTTCGATGAAATGGTACATGGAGTAAAAGTCCGAGTCCCCATGGCCGAAGTCCTTTCCGGAATCGTCCGGCTGCCAGGAGGGGATATAATTCCGGTTGATGCTGTCGTCATAGATTAAGGCGTCCATGTCGTGCCGGATGAAATCGTCGAAATCCGTGTAGCAGGCCATGTCCGGCTCCGGGCTGCTCTCTTTGTGGCGGCGCAGGCCCTCCTGCCACTTGTCACAGATGGCCACCAGCTTCACAGTCCCGCTGCGATAGCGGTTCTATTGTTGACAGAACGGCCCTGACAGGATATCATAGAATGTAATTATTTTGTACCGGACGGATTCTGGACGGGAAAAGGAAATCGGGGACAGCGCCGGGGCGGGCGCGGAGAATCGGAGCGGGAGGCGGCCATGGAGGATGGGAATATCTGCCGGTTCGGGGCGGATTTGCGAGTATGAAGAGTGGAAATAACGAGTTCCTGGGACTTTTATGTAAGCTGTACCTGGCGGCATTGCTGGTGGCGCTGCCCCTGTATACCGGGGAGGGGTATTGGTATCTGGGAAAGACGAAATATATGCTGTTCCAGAATATTTCGCTTCTCTGTCTGGGAATCTGGCTGGCGGCAGGACTTTCAATAGGCATCTGGTCCGCGGCGAAGCGAGTGGGGAGACAGACCCCGGAGAAAGGGAGCCTGAGGCCGGAGTTTAGCATGGCGGACTGGGCTGTAGCGGCTTATGGCGTCTGTGTGCTGCTTTCCGCGCTGGGCAGCGATTACGGAGATCTTGCGTGGACAGGCTACGAGGGCTGGTACATGGGGGCAGTCTCCCAGCTGCTGTTCGTGGGGATTTACTTTTTTGTGTCCAGGCGGTATGACGGGGGGCGCCTGCCTTTGTATCTGGGGGAGGCCGCGCTGTTTCTGGTGACTTTGTTCGGGCTGCTGCACCGTCTGGGGATAGACCCGCTGCGGCTGCTGATATACTGGAACTATCAGAACTGGGAATACAGCCACATGCTGTCCACTTTGGGAAATATCAACTGGCTGTGCGGTTATTACAGCGTGGCGCTGGCCTTTTCGGTGGTTCATTTCCTGAGAGAGGGGCGGCTGGGACGGAAGCTGCTTTTGTATGTGGTGAATGTGGCTGCTTTTGTGCTGCTGGGAGTACAGGGCAGTCAGGGAGGCCTGCTGATTCTGGCAGTCTGTGTGGCAGGATGTATGTGGCTGGGGAGAAAGAGCGCAGCCGTGCTGGCAAAGCTGTGGGCGCTGCTGGCGGGATTTTTCCTGTGCATGCCGCTTATGGGGCTGGGAATGAAGCTGCGGGGAAATAAGGCTGCCGTGGTGGCGGACGGAAATGTCTTCGCGCGCGTGGAGTGGTATGCCTGGATAATAGCCGGGGTGGTGTGCATCGCGGCCTGTCTGTGGCTGGCGAAGAAAGGGCATATCCTGGGGGACTGGATTCATCACCGGCTGGTGAAGATTGCATTTTTCGGCGGTGTGGCGGTCTGTCTGGCAGCGGCCCTGTTCGTCCTGTCCAGGCATGGCATTGATGACAGCTTTGGAAATGGCAGAGGGTTCTTGTGGCGCATCGCGCTGGAGGGCTTCGGAGAGGCGGATGTGAAGACAAAACTGCTGGGAGCCGGGCCGGACTGCTATGGGGTGGCTGTCTTCGGCAGGCTTGGCGCCGGGACGGATGTCTGGAAAGGGGAGCACTGGGAGGGGGCTGTCTATACCAATGCCCACAATGAATTCTTAAGCCAGCTGTGCAATGTGGGGATACTGGGGACGCTGAGTTATCTGGCTATATTCCTGGCGGGGCTGTGGCGCTATGGGCAGGGCTGCGGCTTTGGCTGTCCGCAGAGTATAAGCGACAGCCAAAGCCCTGCGCAGGGGCAGAGCGGCCGGCGGAGGCTTGCAGGAAGCGGGGACGGCAGCCGAAGCGGCCGGGGCGATGCGGCTTGTCTGTCCGGCCCGGAAGCATATGACCTCTGGACAGGACTTCTGGCAATCGCCATGTACGGAGCCCATTCCCTCATCAGTTTCCAACAGGTGCTGAACGCGCCGCTGCTTTTTCTGGTCCTTGGGATATGCGAGCACAGGATGCGCTCCCAATCGGGACAGCGTAAATAAAATATCACAAAATGGAGAACACAATCATGAAGTGGAAGAAATTCAAAATAAAGACCGTGACAGAAGCCGAGGATATCATCATCAGCGCCCTCTGCGACATCGGCCTGGAGGGCGCGCAGATCGAGGACAAAGTGCCCCTGACTGCCCTGGAGAAAGAACAGATGTTCGTGGACATCCTGCCGGAGGGGCCGGAGGATGACGGAATCGCGTACTTAAGCTTTTTCGTAGAGGAAAAAGAGGACGGCCGCCTGGAGGTCTGCGGGGAGCCTGTGGATGAGGCGGCTATCCTGGAGAGGGTACGGGGAGAGCTGCAGGAGCTGCGGCAGTTCTGTGACATCGGAGAGGGCGTAATCACAGTGGACGAGACAGAGGACATCGACTGGATCAACAACTGGAAGCAGTATTTCCACCAGTTCTATATAGACGATATTCTGGTAATTCCCTCCTGGGAGGACGTGAATGCGGAGGACAGGGACCGGATAGTGCTGCACATCGACCCGGGCACGGCTTTCGGTACGGGGATGCACGAGACCACCCAGCTGTGCGTGAGGCAGCTTCGCAAGTACATGACGCCTGCCGCAAGGCTGCTGGACGTGGGCACGGGCAGCGGCATCCTGTCGATTCTCTCTCTGATGTTCGGCGCAGGACACGCGGTGGGTACGGATCTGGACGAATGCGCGGTGGAGGCTGTGGCCGCAAACTGTGAGGCCAATGCCATCGATTCCTCCCGCTTTGAGATGTTCATCGGCAATATCATTACGGAGAAATCCGTGCAGGAGCGTGTGGGATTTGGCTGCTATGACATTGTGGTGGCCAACATACTGGCGGATGTGCTGGTGCCCCTGACCCCTGTTATCATGAACCAGCTGAAGCCCGGCGGAATCTATATTACCTCCGGCATCATAGACGATAAGGAGGAGGCCGTGGTGGAGGCCGTGAAAGCGGCAGGTCTGAAAGTGCTCGAGGTGAACCATCAGGGCGAGTGGGTCAGCGTGACGGCACAGAAAGGGCTCTGATTTTCCGGGGCTGTGTACCGCGAAAGGCAGCGCCTGATGCGGAAAGAACCGGTTATGGGCGGGAGGGACAGGGCTCTTGGGAAATGCTGCTGAGAGAAGTCATTGAGAGAAGTTACTGGAGAAAGTTTCTGAATAGAAACAGGAGAAAATCATGTATCAGTTTTTCGTAGATCCGGCGCAGATTTATATTTCCGACAAACGTGTCATAATAACGGGGGAGGATGTGAACCATATTAAGAATGTCCTCCGCATGCGGGCAGGGGAGGAGATTTCCGTCAGCAATGGCCTGGACGGCAGAGAGTACCGCTGCGGTATCCTTTCTCTCGGGGAGGAGGAAATCCTCTGCGAGCTTCGCTTCATGAAGGAGGACAGGGTGGAACTGCCCTCTCAGGTATATCTCTTTCAGGGGCTTCCCAAGGCGGACAAGATGGAGCTGATCATCCAGAAAGCCGTGGAGCTGGGCGTCCGTCAGGTGATACCCGTGGCCGCCAGCCGTTGCGTGGTGAAGCTGGACGACAAAAAAGCCGCGGCGAAAAGAACCCGGTGGCAGGGGATTGCCCGGGCGGCCGCCAAGCAGAGCAAAAGGGCCATCATCCCGGAAGTGACAGAAGTGTCATCTTTTTCCGATGCAGTCAGAGAGGCCTCAATGATGGATGTGGCGCTGATTCCCTACGAACTGGCCGAGGACATGTCCCGGACAAAAGAAATCATGGAGAACTTAAAACCTGGTACAAGCGTGGCAGTGTTCATAGGGCCGGAGGGAGGCTTCTCGGAGGGGGAGATTTCCCTTGCGGCAGAGAACGGAATCCGGCCTATCACTCTGGGAAAGCGTATTTTGCGGACGGAGACGGCAGGCCTTGCGGTATTGTCCTGGATTATGTATCAGCTGGAGTCCTAGAGGCGGTGCCTGTCCTGCAGACTTACCTTATGTCGGAGAAAATGTAATAAGCAGCAGGCAGTACAGGAGGAATCCGGGGAAGGGCAGTCATATTCCGTGCCTGAAAGAGCAGGCGCAGGGACATGGACAGCGGTTCCGGCATATGATAAGGTAAGATGACTGCAGCTATGGACGCGCTTTGCCGGGAGCGCCGTATGGAGAGCTGTTTGATTTGATAAAGGAGTAAAGTCATGGAAATCTATCTGGACAATTCCGCCACCACCAGAGTGTTCCCGGAAGTGGCGGAACTGATGACGAAAATCATGTGCGAGGACTACGGCAACCCGTCCAGCCTCCACATGAAAGGCGTACAGGCAGAACAATATTTGAGAAGCGCAAAAGAGACTTTCGCCAGAATCCTGAAAGTGAATGAAAAGGAGATTTTCTTTACCTCAGGCGGGACGGAGTCGGACAATATGGCGTTGATCGGCTGCGCCAGGGCGGGCGCCAGACAGGGGAAGCATCTGATTACCACCCGGATTGAGCATCCGGCCGTCCTGAATACCATGCGGTATCTGGAATCCGCCGGCTACACCGTGACCTATCTGCCGGTGAATGCCTGCGGCGTGATTTCCCTGGAGGATCTGCGCCGGGCCATGACTCCGGACACCATCCTGGTATCCGTCATGCATACCAACAATGAAATCGGATCCCTGCAGCCCATAGCGGAGGCGGGAACGCTGATCAAGCGCATGAACCCCCGCACCCTGTTCCATGTGGACGCGGTACAGGGCTTCGGAAAGGCGAAAATCTACCCAAAGAGGATGGGCATAGACCTGCTGTCCGTCAGCGGCCACAAGATTCACGGCCCCAAGGGCATAGGGCTTCTGTATATCGGCAGCCAGGTGAAGATTCAGCCCATTCTCCACGGCGGAGGCCAGCAGATGAACCTCCGCTCCGGCACGGACAATGTGCCCGGGATGGCAGGCTTCGCCCGGGCGGCAGAGCTTCTGGAGGCGCATTTTGAGGATGACGTGAAGCGGCTGTACCAATGCAAGAAATACTTCTGTGACGGCGTCAGAAAGCTGGAGGGCGTGAAAATCAACGGACTGCTGCCGGGGGAGCCGGACGGGGCAGGGACGGCTCCCCATATCGTCAGCGTGTCGGTGGAGGGCGTGCGCAGCGAGGTGCTGCTCCACGCCCTGGAGGAAGAGGGAATCTATGTGTCCGCCGGAAGCGCCTGCGCCGCCAGAAAGCCCCAGCCCTCGGCTACGCTGAAAGCCATCGGCGTGGAGAAACCCCTGCTGGAATCCACCATCCGATTCAGCTTTTCCGTCTATACCACCCAGGAAGAATTGGACTATACACTGCGGGCAATGTATGATAAAATTCCTGTGTTGCGTAAATATACCCGGAGAAGATGAGAACAGGCTGACGGGGAAAGTGCGTTTGAAAAATTTACAGTACAACCCGACTGCGGACCGCCGGCCAGGTACTTCCCCGGAGGCATCGCTGTAAATCCCGGCGGTCCGCAGTAAAGTAAGAAAGGATAAGATATGTTTACAGCGTTTTTGATAAAATATGCCGAAATCGGCGTCAAGGGGAAGAACCGCTATCTCTTCGAGGACATGCTGGTGCACCAGATGAAGCTGGCCCTGAAGAAATGTGACGGACAGTTCCTGATTCATAAGTCCCAGGGGCGCATCTTCGTGGAGGCCCAGGGGGAGTTCGACTTCGAAGAGGCGGTGGAGCGGCTGAAAAAGGTGTTCGGCATCTCCGGCATATGCCCTGTGGTATACGCGGAGGACGAGGGCTTCGGGAAACTGGCCGAGAGAATCGTGGCCTATGTGGACGAAGTCTACCCGGACAAGCATAAGACTTTCAAGGTCCATTCACGCCGTGCCCGCAAGGATTACCCAAAGGAGTCCATGGAAATCAACGCGGATCTGGGGGAGGCCGTCCTGAACGCCTATCCCGAGATGACCGTGGACGTGCACAGCCCGGAAATCCTGCTGAATGTGGAAATCCGTGAAAAAATATATATTTATTCGGAAATCATACCGGGTCCTGGCGGCATGCCGGTAGGTACGGGGGGCAAGGCCATGCTGCTTTTGTCCGGCGGCATCGATTCCCCGGTGGCCGGGTACATGATAGCCAAGCGCGGCGTGAAGCTGGACGCGGTATATTTCCATGCGCCGCCCTACACCAGCGAGCGGGCGAAGCAGAAAGTGGTGGATTTGGCCAGAATCGTGGCCGGATACGCGGGCCCTGTCTGGCTCCATGTGATCAATTTCACGGACATCCAGCTCTATATCCATGAGAAATGCCCTCATGAGGAGCTGACCATCATCATGCGCCGGTATATGATGCGGATTGCGGAGGAAATCGCAAAGGAGACGGATTGCCTGGGGCTGATTACCGGCGAGAGCATCGGCCAGGTGGCATCCCAGACCATGCAGTCCCTGGTTGCCACCAATGAGGTGTGCAGCCTGCCGGTGTATCGTCCTTTAATTGGATTTGACAAGCAGGAGATTGTGGAGGTGGCAGAGAAAATCGGGACTTTCGAGACCTCCATCCTGCCCTACGAGGACTGCTGCACCATTTTTGTGGCCAAGCATCCGGTGACCAAGCCCAATCTGAACGTCATCCGCCGCCATGAGCACAATCTGGACGAGGGGATAGAGGAGCTGGTGCGGATTGCCCTTGAGACGAAAGAACTGATTGTGGTAGAAGCGTGAGAAGAAGTTCTAAGGCCGCAAAGTACGCGCCCTAAGAACTTCTATGCTCCCAGTGTGAGAAGTGCGTTCACACGGAAGAATGCACAAGCGAGTCCTGTTCGTTTTGTGCATGGGCATTCTTCAGGCCTTGGACCGGTTCGGGAGTTTTGTTTGCTGTTGCGGGCGGCAGGTCTGGAATCAATGTGCTGATACAATAAAAAAGGCCTTCCGGGGTCTGTCCCGCAAGAGGCCTTTTTGTCTGTCTTCCTATGTACGCGCCGCGGGAACAAAGTCCTACGGTACGATGTAGGGTTTTAAGAACTCCAGTACTTCGTCTGCGCCTTCCTCTGTGTGGATGTTCAGATCGATGGGTTTGGACAGATCTAAGCTGAAGATGCCCATGATGGATTTTGCGTCAACTACATATCTGCCGGACACCAGATCGAAATCATAATCGAACTTGGAGATGTCGTTCACAAAGGATTTTACTTTGTCGATTGAATTTAAGAAAATTTGTACTGTCTTCATCTTCCTTGCCTCCTTTTCTATATCTTCCAGTCAACATATTAAAGGTTGGAGGCGCAAAAGTCAAGGCGAAAACAGTACAAAAAAAGTGGGGAATAATCATGAAAAGTGTGGCATTGTATAATTTGGGCTGCAAGGTGAATTCCTATGAAATGGATGTAATGCGGCAAATGCTTCAGGAAAAAGGATACCGTATTGTGTCTTTTGATGAAGCGGCCGATATTTATATCGTAAATACCTGCACAGTGACCAATATCGCGGACAGGAAGAGCAGGCAGATGCTGCACCGCGCCAGACAGCTGAATCCTGACGCGGTAGTGGTGGCCGTGGGCTGCTATGTGCAGACGGGAAGAGAGGCAGTTGAGGAAGATTCCGGCATCGACCTTGCCATCGGCAACAACCGGAAAAAGGACATCGTGCCGATTCTGGAGGAGTATCTGGAAAAACGGCAGGAAAGGGCCGGGGCCGGAGACAAGACGCTGCAGGGCAGTACCATTCTGGACATCGGCCATACTTACGATTACGAGGAGATGCAGCTGAAGCGGACGGCGGAGCATACCAGGGCTTATATCAAAATCCAGGACGGCTGCAACCAGTTCTGCTCCTATTGCGCCATTCCCTACGCCAGAGGCAGGGTCAGGAGCCGCAGGATGGAGGATATCCTGGAGGAGATTCAGGGGCTGGTGAGGGCAGGCTACCGGGAGGTGGTGCTCACTGGCATCCATATCAGCTCTTACGGAATCGATTTTGGGGAAAGCCCGCAGGAGGCGGGACAAGCCTCAGAGGCGGATGACGGACAGGAGAGGAAAGGCGCCGCGTACGCGGATGTCAGGCAGGAAAGGGGATGCGCTGCCGGCGCGGACGACAGGCCGATAGAAAAGAAACGGCAGCCAAGATATGACGGACACAGCAGGCTGACGGATCTGGTGGAAAGGATTCATGAGGTAAGCGGACTGGAGCGGATCCGCTTAGGTTCGCTGGAGCCCCGCATCATCACCCCGGAGACGGCCAGGCGGCTGGCGGCGCTCCCCAAGCTCTGCCCCCATTTCCATCTGTCCCTCCAGAGCGGCTGCGACGCTACCTTGAAAAGGATGAATAGACATTACACTGCCGGGGAATACTATAAAAGCGTGGAGATTCTGCGGCGGTACTTCCGGGAACCGGCCATTACCACGGATGTCATCGTGGGCTTTCCGGGGGAGACGGAGGAGGAATTCGCCTGTACCAGGGAGTTCCTGGAGAAAGTGCGGTTTTATGAGATGCATGTCTTCAAATATTCCAGGAGAGCCGGTACAGCGGCTGATTCCATGCCGGACCAGATACCCGAGCCGGTGAAGGCCAGCCGCAGCGCCGAACTGATAGCCATGCGGGAGCGGCAGTCCTGGGAATTCCGCAGACGGTACATAGGAAAAGAAGCCGAGGTGCTTCTGGAGGAGACCCGGGAGATAGACGGCGGCACCTACTGCATCGGCCATACAAAGGACTATGTAAAAGTCGCGGTAGATGTGACGGACCGTGCAGAAGGAGACGTACCGGCGATAAATACGCTGGCAAAAGTACGGGTCAGGGATTTCCTCACAGAGGAAATTCTGATGTAGCTTGAATTTTTGGAACAAATGAGTTATGATAAAGGGAAGTAGCGATGTTGATTGCTTTTGCGGCACATAAATCAATGGGAAGAGGAATCCTGAAATTTTGATGCAATATGTCCGCAAAGGCGGGCGGATAGGAGTCATGACATGCAGAAACTGGAAAATACACAATACTTCAAGGTTGACTCGGAACCTGCAGACGGAGCAAGGGCGGTGCTGGCTGCCGTATATGAGGCGCTGACGGAAAAGGGTTACAACCCGGTGAATCAGATTGTGGGGTACATCATGAGCGGCGATCCCACCTATATCACCAGCCACAAGAACGCGCGGAGCATGATTATGAAAGTGGAGCGGGACGAGCTGGTGGAGGAGCTGCTGACGGAGTATATCCATACGAAAGAATGGGAATAGGAAAAGGAGGCGCCCTATGCGCATAATGGGTCTCGATTTCGGTTCTAAGACAGTGGGGGTAGCTGTCAGCGACAGCCTGCTCATAACGGCCCAGGGGGTGGAGATCATCCGCAGGGAGAGGGAGGACAAGCTGCGCCGTACATTGGCCCGGATTGAAGAGCTGATACTGGAATACGAAGTGGAGGAAATCGTGCTGGGGCTTCCGAAGCATATGAACGCTACGGAAGGAGTGCGCGTGGAGCTGACGGAGCAGTTCCGGGAGAAGCTGGAGCGGAGGACAGGGCTGCCCGTCATCATGTGGGACGAGCGCCTGACCACGGTGGCGGCGGACAAGGCCATGATAGAGGCCGGCATCCGCAGGGAAAAGAGAAAGGACTATGTGGACAAGATTGCGGCATCCCTGATATTGCAAGGGTATCTGGACAACCGCAATAGGGAGAAAGGTTCAGGGAATCCTGCCGGATCGGATGAAGAGCAGGATACCCTCTGAGGACTTTGTTGGCACAGGGAAACGACTTAGGAGCGGAAATGGCGAAACAGGAGAAGATTACATTTCAGCCGGAGGGAGAAGAGCCGGTAGATTTTTACGTGCTGGAACAGACGAAGATAGGCGGAGTTGACTACATCCTCGTCACCGATGTGGAGGAGGGCGACGGCGATGCCCTGATTCTGAAAGATACATCCAGGGACGGAGAGGCGGAGGGCGTGTATACTATCGTGTCCGACGACGAGGAGCTTGCCGCTGTGGCAGGCGTGTTCGAGAACATGCTGGAGGATGTGGAGCTTGAGAGCGAATGAGCCGGAGAGGGGATTTTCTGCGCACAGCAGCCTGATCCGTGCGGAGTTGAAATATGGCGTTTTTTGACAAAGGAAAAGCAGAACAGCTGCTGAAGAGAAAAGGGCTAAGGGTCACCAGACAGCGGACAGCGGTGCTGGAGGCCATCGGTTCCCGCCCGCGGGAGCATCTGACAGCGGAAGAGATATTTGAGCTTGTAAAAGTAGACTGTCCGGACATCGGGCTGGCTACTGTTTATAGAACCATACAATTGCTGGGGAGCTTGCATCTGATTGACCGGATTAATTTTGATGACGGTTTTGTGCGCTACGAGATGGGGAGTGCTCTGGAGGGCACAGGAAAGCACCGCCATCATCATCTGATCTGTATCAAATGCGGTAGAGTGATTTCCTTTCAGGATGATCTGCTGGAGGAGCTGGAGAGGAAAATTGCTGCCACTACCGGATTTCGGGTTGTGAATCATGAGGTGAAGCTCTACGGCTATTGTGTAGAATGTGGAGGAGATTTGATTGAAGAAAAAAGAGAATAACAGCGGTTCCAGACTAAAGATAATTCCCTTAGGGGGCCTGGAACAAATCGGCATGAACATTACTGCGTTTGAGTACGAGGACAGTATTGTTGTGGTAGACTGCGGCCTGTCGTTCCCGGCGGACGACATGCTGGGCATAGACCTGGTCATCCCCGATGTGACCTATCTGAAGGACAACATCGACAAGGTAAAGGGCTTTGTAATCACCCACGGCCATGAGGACCATATCGGAGCGCTTCCCTATGTGCTCCGCGACATCAACGTGCCCATCTACGCCACCAGGCTTACCATGGGCATCATTGAGAACAAGCTGAAAGAGCATGAGCTTACGAAGCGGGTGAAGCGCAAGGTGGTGAAGTTCGGCCAGTCCATCAATTTAGGGCAGTTCAGGGTGGAGTTCATCAAGACGAACCACAGCATCGTGGACGCGGCGGCGCTGGCGATTTATTCCCCGGTGGGGGTAGTGGTGCACACAGGGGATTTCAAGGTGGACTACACGCCGGTCTTCGGAGACGCCATCGATCTGCAGCGCTTCGCGGAGCTGGGCAAGAAAGGCGTGCTGGCGCTGATGTGCGATTCCACCAACGCGGAAAGGCCCGGATTCACTCCCTCCGAGCGGACCGTTGGCGCCACTTTCGACAATTTGTTTGAGGAGCATAAGAATACAAGGATTTTCGTGGCCACATTTGCTTCCAATGTGGACAGGGTGCAGCAGATCATCAACAGCGCGTACAAATTCGGGCGCAAGGTCTGCGTGGACGGCCGCAGTATGGTGAGCATCATCGATACGGCCAGGAACCTGGGCTGCATCAGCATCCCGGACAATACGCTGATCGAGGTGGACCAGATGAAGGACTACCCCAATGAGAAGCAGGTAGTCATCACCACGGGAAGCCAGGGAGAGAGCATGGCGGCGCTGAGCCGCATGGCCAGCGGCATGCACCGCAAGATTAGCATCGGCGCCGGGGATACGGTCATCTTTTCCTCCAATCCCATCCCCGGGAATGAGAAATCCGTCACCAAGGTCATCAATGAGCTGATCCGCAAGGGGGCGGACGTGATTTTCCAGGACGCCCATGTGTCCGGACATGCCTGCCAGGAGGAAATCAAGCTGCTCTACGCGCTGATCAGGCCGAAATATTCCATTCCCGTCCATGGGGAGATCAAGCACCTGAAGGCCCAGGCGAAGATTGCTCAGAGCCTCGGCATTGAGAAGGACAATATCTTCATCCTTTCCTCCGGCGACGTGCTGGAACTGGACAAGGACCGCGCGGACGTGGCGGGCAGAGTCCCTGTGGGAGCGATTCTGGTGGACGGCCTGGGCGTGGGAGATGTGGGAAATGTGGTGCTTCGGGACCGTCAGCATCTGGCCGAGGACGGCATCATGGTAGTGGTCATGAGCCTGGACAGGGCAGGAGGGGAGCTGGTGGCAGGCCCCGATATTGTATCCAGAGGATTCGTGTATGTAAAAGAATCCGATGAACTGATAGAAGAAGCACGACAAATCGTAGATGAAGCCATCCGGAAATGTCTGGACCGCAGGGTGACGGACTGGGGGAAGCTGAAGAATACTACAAAAGATGCTCTCAGCGACTATGTCTGGAAGAAGACCAAGAGGCGGCCTATGATACTGCCGATCATTATGGAAGTATGAAGCGCGGGAATAAGTTTCAGGCGCATTCTCCCGGACTTGCATCGGTTCGCCGGGTGTTTATGACAACAGAAAACCTGCACTATGATTTTCTGCTGTATGTGCCGTCACAGGCGGCGCGGAGGTTGATATGAAAGTGACAAGCATAATAGCTGCCGTGATGGGAGCCATCTTTCGGGTGGTTATGGCTGTGGCGGTGGTGTATCTGATCTACAGGGGGGCCGGAATCTGTTACGATTATGGTTATCGGATTTTTACGGAACCTGCCATGACTACCGGGGATGGACGGGCTGTGACAGTGACAATCAGCCCTGACATGTCCGTGTCCGACATCGGGAAACTCTTCGAGGGCAGGGGACTGGTGCGGGATGCCAGGCTCTTTGTGCTGCAGTATTATCTCTCGGAGTACAGGGAGGACGTGGGCCCGGGAACCTTTGAACTGAGCACGGCCATGACCGTGGAGGAAATGATGCAGGCCATGGTGGTGGCGACGGACGAGGAGGAAGAGGACGAGGGGAACAGCACAGCCGGCGAGGGGGATTCCTCTTCAGCGGGGCTTCCTCCTGCGGGAGGCATGGAGCCGGAGGACGGCGGAGACGAGGGGGATGCGTCCGGCCAGGACGTGCCTGAAGACGGCGCGGGAACGGAAACCGGAGAGTAAAAGCGCAATGATCATAGACGAGAGGACGGCGGCCTTCATCGATTCGCTGGACAGAGGGAACACAGCCTTTCTGGACGGAATAGAAAAGGACGCGCTGGAGAACCAGATTCCCATCGTGCGGAAGCCCACCCAGAGTCTGCTGAAATTCCTGCTGGCGCTGAAAAGGCCCGCAGAAATTCTGGAGGTGGGGACCGCGGTGGGCTTTTCTGCGCTGCTGATGAGCGAGTACGGCCCTGAAGACTGTCATATCACTACCATTGAGAAATATGAAAAACGGATTCCCGCCGCGAAAGAGAATTTCAGGCGGGCGGGGCGGGAGGACAGGATCACCCTGTTGGAGGGGGACGCCGCGGATATCCTGCGGGAGCTGACGGGGACCTATGACATGATTTTCATGGATGCCGCCAAGGGGCAGTATATCCGTTTCCTGCCGGACAGCCTGCGGCTGCTTGCTCCCGGGGGATTGCTGATATCGGACAATGTGCTCCAGGACGGAGACGTGATTCAGTCCCGCTTTGCGGTGGCAAGGCGAAACCGCACCATTCACGCCAGGATGCGGGAGTATCTGTATGAACTGAAGCACCATCCCCGGCTGGAGACAGTGATACTGCCGGTGGGAGACGGTGTGACTGTGAGCACCAAAGTATAAAAGGACAGAAGACATTGATATAGTCTGTATGGCGGGAAATGTAAAGGAAAGGATGGCAGGACTATGGGCCGGAGAAAGAAACCGGAGCTTTTGATGCCGGCGGGGAGCCTGGAGGGACTGAAGACCGCGGTCATCTTCGGGGCGGACGCGGTATATATCGGCGGAGAGGCTTTCGGCCTGCGGGCCAAGGCAAAGAATTTCTCGCCGGAAGAGATGGCGCAGGGGATTGCCTTTGCCCATGGAAAAGGCGTGAAAGTATATGTCACGGCCAATATCCTGGCCCGCAATGACGACCTGGAGGGAGCGGCCGCCTATTTTCAGGAGCTGCGGGACATGGAGCCGGAGCGGTGCGACGCGCTGATCATCTCGGATCCGGGCATGTTCGCCATCGCCAGAGAAGTGTGGCCGGAGGTGGAGATCCATATTTCCACACAGGCCAACAATACCAATTACAGAACTTATCAGTTCTGGTGGAAGCTTGGGGCCAAGCGCGTGGTGTCCGCCAGAGAACTGTCTTTGGAAGAGATACATACTATCCGGGAACGTATCCCGGAGGAGATGGAGATAGAGAGCTTTGTGCAGGGCTCCATGTGCATTTCCTATTCCGGGCGCTGCCTGCTGAGCAACTACTTTACGGGGAGGGATGCCAATCAGGGCTCCTGCACCCATCCCTGCCGCTGGAAGTACGCGGTGGTGGAGGAGACCAGACCCGGGGAATATCTGCCGGTTTATGAGAATGAGCGGGGCACCTATATTTTCAATTCCAAAGATTTATGTATGATAGAACATATACCGGAGCTGGCGGAGGCTGGAATCGACAGCCTGAAGATAGAGGGGCGCATGAAGACGGCGCTGTATATCGCCACCATGGCCCGGACCTACCGCAAAGCTATAGATGATTATTTTATTTCTGAGGAATGCTATCGGGAAAACATGGACTGGTACCGGGCGGAGATTGCCAAGTGCACCTACCGCCAGTTCACCACGGGCTTTTATTTCGGAAAGCCCTCCCGGGAAACCCAGATATATGACGAAAGCACTTATGTGAACGAATATATCTATCTGGGGAATATAGAAGAGGTGGCGGCACCCTGGCCGCAGGGGACGCGGAAAGAGGAAAACTGCGTTCTGGCGCGGTTCGGGCAGCGGAACAAATTTTCCGTGGGGGAGGCCATTGAGATCATGAAGCCGGATGGGAGAAATGTGCCTGTGACGGTGGAGGGCATGTACAATGCGGACGGGGAGCCGGTGGAGAGCTGCCCCCATGCCAGGCAGACAGTCTGGGTAAAACTTTCGGAAACCCCTTGCCCCGGCGATCTGCTCAGGGTGGCGAATGTGGCAAAAGATTAGAACTCCCGGAGACCGGACTATGTGCAATGTGCCGGACGTAAGGAGGGAAACATTACTTTTATTAGCGGAAAACGAGAAAAGTGATTTGGGGTATTGCATTTTGCCGGAAAGTAAGGTATTTTAATAACAACGAAGCGCTGGTGCCGGATGGGGCTGCCGCTTCTGCATATTGGTATTCAATGAACGAGGAGGTTCCATAGTAAGATGTTACTTTGGAACTTTTTTTCGTTCAGGGGAGGATAGGACAGAAGGGAGAAGAAAATGAGCGAGAGATTGAATGTGGAAGAGATTTTTGCCAGCAAAGTATTCACTTTCGGTAAGATGAAAGAGAGGCTGCCGAAGAGCGTATACAAAGAGGTCAGGCAGATTATGGACCAGGGCGGCGAGCTGTCCCTGGCGGCTGCCGATGTGGTGGCAAAGGCCATGAAAGACTGGGCGGTGGAGAACGGGGCCACCCATTACACCCACTGGTTCCAGCCCCTGACCGGCATCACGGCGGAGAAGCATGACGCGTTCGTGACCCATCCCGATGAGGACGGCAAGATGATCATGGAGTTTTCGGGCAAGGAGCTGATCAAGGGCGAGCCAGACGCTTCCTCTTTCCCTTCCGGAGGTTTGAGGGCTACCTTTGAGGCCAGAGGCTACACGGCATGGGACATCACTTCCCCGGCTTTTTTGAAGGAGGACGCCACGGGAGTCATCCTCTGCATCCCCACGGCATTCTGCTCCTATACCGGGGAGGCGCTGGACAAGAAGACGCCGCTGCTGCGCTCCATGGAGGCGATCAGCGAGCAGGCGCTGCGCATTGTGCGGCTGTTCGGCAATACCGGGGCTACGAAAGTGGTGGCCAGCGTGGGGCCGGAGCAGGAGTATTTTCTGGTGGACAGGGAGAAATATCTGCAGAGAGAGGATCTGATTTTTGCAGGCCGGACCTTGTTCGGCGCGCCCGCACCCAAGGGACAGGAATTGGAAGACCACTATTTTGGCACCATCAGAGAGCGCGTGGGCGCGTATATGAAAGATTTGAACGCGGAGCTGTGGAAACTGGGCGTTACGGCCAAGACCCAGCACAACGAGGTGGCGCCTGCCCAGCATGAGCTGGCCCCGGTCTATGAGACCGCGAACATCGCCGTGGATCACAACCAGCTGGTGATGGAGACCATGAAAAAGGTGGCGGGCCGTCACGGGCTCACCTGCCTGCTCCACGAGAAGCCTTTTGCGGGGGTGAACGGTTCCGGCAAACATAACAACTGGTCGCTGGGCACCGACAACGGCGTGAACCTGCTGGATCCCGGCGAGACCCCCAATGAGAATATCCAGTTCCTGCTGGTCCTGGCATGCATCATCAAGGCCGTGGACATCCATGCGGATCTGCTGCGGCAGAGCGCGTCGGACGTGGGCAACGACCACAGACTGGGAGCCAACGAGGCGCCTCCCGCCATCATCTCCGTCTTCCTGGGCGAGCAGCTGGAGGATGTGGTGAAGCAGCTGGTGGAGACCGGCGAGGCGGAGCACTGCCTGGAGGGCGGCAAGCTGGAGACCGGCGTGTCCACTTTGCCCGACCTGGAGAAAGATGCCACGGACCGCAACAGGACATCGCCTTTTGCTTTCACCGGAAATAAATTCGAGTTCCGTATGGTAGGCAGTTCGGATTCTATCGCCAGCCCGAATACTACGCTGAACGCCATTGTGGCGGAGGCTTTCTGCGAGGCGGCCGACAGGCTGGAGAAGGCGGAGGACTTTGAGCTTGCCGTCCATGATCTGATTAAGGAGTATCTGGGGGCCCACCAGAGGATTATCTTCAACGGTGACGGCTATTCCGACGAATGGGTGGCGGAGGCGGCCAGGCGCGGCCTGCCCAACATCAAGTCCATGGTGGAGGCGGCCGCCACGCTGACCACGGACAAGGCGGTGAAGCTGTTCGAGAAATTCGGCATCTTTACCAAGGTGGAGCTGGAGTCCAGAGAAGAGATTATCTATGAGACCTATGTGAAGACGATCAACATCGAGGCCAATACCATGATCGACATGGCAGGCAAGAAGTATATCCCTGCTGTGGCAAAGTATACCAAACAGCTGGCGGATGCTGTGGTGGCTGTCAGGGAAGCCGGGGTAGAGCCTACAGTGCAGGCAAGGCTTTTGGGCAAGGTGAATGAAAAGCTCACCGCGGCGCAGGAAGCGCTGAGCGGATTGAGCCAGGCCGCTGCTGCGGCTGCGGCTATAACAGATATGAAGTCCCAGGCGCTTTACTACAAAGATACCGTCAGGGAGGCCATGGATGCGCTCCGTGCGCCCATTGACGAGCTGGAGATGATTGTGGATAAGGGTGTCTGGCCGGTGCCGTCATACGGCGAGCTGACATTTGAGGTTTAAGAGGATAGAATTCACAGGATGCGCGTCCCTGCCTTTGGCAGGGGCGCATGACGTTTATGGAGATTATGAAAGCAAAGGGAAGAAAACGGCAGAAATAGATTGCCCGCTTTGCGCTTGCATGCTATAATCAGACTGTCGCTGTAATAGGGAGACAGTGGGTTTTGGAGGAGATGCAGGATGCGGAAAGTACTTTGTGAGATACCAAAGTGGATGTTGGCCATTCTTGTGGGAGTAATACTTGCTAATATAAAGCGTGTTTTCCTGGATTTTGATGTGGACTGTGAATATGCGATTGCCCAGTCTTACCGTATGGCCAGAGGAGACCACATGATAGCGCAAATGTGGGAACCCCACCAGACATCAGCTTTTTTGAACGCTGTCTTTATTAAAATATACCTGCTTTTGACCGGTACTACTACAGGAATCGCGCTATATCTTAATATAGTGGGATTAGGTGCAAAACTGGGAGTGGCATATGTGTTCTACCGCACATTCCGGAAATATTGTAACCACAATATTCTCTTTTTTATGTGTGCTTTTTTCATGACGGTCAATGCAAAAAACTTTATGATATTGGACTTTTCCAACATGATGGTGTATTTTTCAGTCTTGCTGTGCTGTTCCCTCTTTACTTACTTACAGAGGCAAGGGGAGACGGGGAGGAAAAATTTTTTCCTTGTACTGGCAGCTGTCTGCTTTTGTCTGGAGGTGCTCTCGTATCCGTCTGCAATTATACTTTTTCCTCTGATGCTGGTACTTTTATGCCGCTATTCTGTGACAAAAGGGAAGGATATGTGGGTGTTTTCGGGTGTATGCTTTGCCTTTGGCTGCACATATCTGGGAATTTTGACAGCACAGGCGGGATGGAGCCAATTTTGGACTTCAGTGAATTATATCATAACGGGAGACGAGACACATCAGGTGGGGAAATTTGCAGTACAATTGAAAACCTATGCCGCGGAGGCGGGGAGCGTGGCTGTTTTATTTGGCGGTTGCGCTATTCTTTCGTTTCTGAGCGGCAAAGTGTCTGCCGGCAGGAGTGGCATTCTGACAAAATTCGACTATGTCAAAAGATTCTTCATCTTTCTGCTTAGTTATAATTTTATTCACATATTGATTGACTTAAGTGAAAATGGCTTTCATGTGATATTCAGGCTGTTATATGTGGCCGTCTACATCCCGATTTTGTTTTTTGCGTTTATACTGAGGGAGAACTGTGACAGAGAAGAGCGCATGGCTTTCGACATAGGGGCGGAAATCAGCCTGTGGAGCTGTGTGGCAGTATTGCTTTTGACGAATCTTACTTTATTGACGACAGTTGCGTACTTGACGCTGGGCATCATGGTATCTATGATGCCGATTGGAAAGTACTTGCAGAAAACCATGCCAAATGAAAAGCGCATGAAAATGTACGGGATGTTCATTCTGTTTCTGGCGGTGGTCATTTTTAAGAACATCTATGTGTTCCGGCCGTGCAACAGACTGCATGCGACTATCCTTTCTGTGAGGAATGTGGTCAGGGATGGGCCGATGCTGGGCATTTTTTCGGATTATATGGGGGCATACATCAGAAATGCGAACCTGATAGACTGGAGACAATATGTGCACGAAGGGGATAAGGTATTGATTGTAGGCTATCCGGTCAGCACCATAGGATATTTGTATGAGGATACGGAAATTTGCGTGGATTCCACGATTTCCAGTCCTACGTACAGTGAAAAGCTGCTGTCTTATTGGGAACTGAACCCATGGAAAGAGCCGGATGTCGTAGTCCTGGACTGCTGGTTCGGCGAACCGCATTTTCCCGAAGATGAATGGATTATGGAATGGATAGGGGAAAACTTCGATTCTTATGTCAATGGAACTTATATACGTGTTTACAGGAAGGAATGGTAGCATAATTTTTTTGAAATTTTTTGAATTAAGGTATTGCAAACTGGGAACACTTCGTGTATAATGTATCAAGTGATGTGACATAGGGCTATCGCCAAACGGTAAGGCAACGGACTCTGACTCCGTCATTTCAAGGTTCGAATCCTTGTAGCCCTGTTATACAGACCCTGGTGGAGAGATTCGCCGGGGTTTTTTGTGCAGCAAAATCAAGGGTTTGCGGGATTTAGGGATGTAAACTGGGTTGTGGTGAGGAAAATGCCAATTCATAGGTCAATTTAAATGACAGCGACATCGTGAAACCGGATGGACGCAAGTTCGAATCCCTTGGCCTTGTCAGGGACGGCTCCAAAAGCACGGACACAAAGAACGTCTATGAAAAAGGCTATCATGTCACAGAAGCCTGCGCCCTCACGAAGAACGGCCATCCCGTCAGTATCTTCTCCAAGGTCCATTCTTCAAAAGAGAAAGACTTCACATCCATCAATGATGTGACTTTTTCAGCAATGGAACGGGCCGCCTCCCTGTTCGGAAAGGCCACTTTCGTCATGGACAGGGGATACGACGACAACAAGATGTTCCTGAAGCTCCATGGGCTGGAGCAGGACTACGTCATCCGCCTTACGGCAAGGCGCAAGCTCCTCTTCCATGGGAAACGGATCCCGGCCACACAGCTGCGGGAACAGCGCAAGGGCAAGATCAAAATGCCGCTTTATTATAAAGGCAAAAAACATGATGCCTATCTTTCCCATGTAAAAGTACAGATTACGGCTTCCAGGAAGGACATCTGCCTTGTCCTGGTCTACGGCATCACGGAGCATGCTCAACTGCATTCAAAAAATGGCAGATTGGTACTTTTAATAGGCATATTCATTTTTTCAGTGCAGTTTGCGGAAACTCAAGCTTTTTCTTACCGTATGTGTCCTCCATTGGACAGAATAAAAGAGACAATGAAAGGGGTAGGTAAAAGACGGAGAAAATGATGAGCCCCGGTGGAGAGATTCACCGGGGTTGCTTTTTGCCGTAAAATCAAGGGCTGGCATAAAATCCTAACGGATAGCGTCACTTCCAGTCTATCTGCCAGCCAGCGGCAGGTACAGGACAGGTGAGACACAGAGCAGGGATTCCAATTCCTGGTTTTCTTCATATAGTTTCGGAATCACAGGACAGGGTTCCGGCCCCTGGGCAAACACGGCGAGGCTGCTCCGGGAGATGCATAAAGGACTGTCAGGGGAGATGGCTGTCGTGAGGCTTCCTCCTGGCATCCGCAGCGTCATAAGGTATTTTTTCCCGGAATCCACAGGACAACCGGTCTTTTTACCATCCTGGATTTCAAAGAGGATGCTCTGCTCCTGCGGAATGCTGCGGGCTGTCAGCAAAGGCCCTTTGGAAACCCAGGTCTGTCCCGAGCGGACTGCCTCTGTCAGCGCCTGGGAGATGGGGGTATCCTGCTTCTGAATAAAGGTTGCGTACTGCCCCTCAAAAGGTGCCCTGTTGTGAAGGTCCATTCCGGAGGTGGCCGCAATGTGAATCCCTTCCAGCACGAGCTTCTCCCAGAGCGTCAGCGCCGGCAGGTTGACGGCGTACAGAGGCTCCGGGTTGTTGAAAATTTCGATGAAATCCGCTGCGCTGTAGTCGGTCATATGCATCTCAAAGCGGCATCCTGTAGCAAAAGGATAGCCAAAGGAAAAGGGATGTGCGATCCCTGCCAGAGCGCCGGTTTTGCGAATTTGCCTGAAAATCAGTTCCGGATTCCCGGGATCGATGGAGTCCCAGGGCACATATTCCGGCAGATTGAGGCACAGGATATGCCCATAGTAAGTCGTATATTCCATGCCGTAAATGCACTGGACAGGGGCTGGATGATTCTTCAGCAGAGTCTCCATTTTGGCATGGCCGGAGATGGTATTATGGTCGGTGAGCGCGAAGGCATCCACTGCATTCTCCGCCATATAATCCAGCAATTCCCCGCAGGTGATGGAGGCATCGGACTCCGTAGTATGATTGTGAAGTTCAAGTCTCAGGAAAGTCATGACAGTCCGCCTCCTTGATTCGTTTCTTCTTTTCCGCCCGCTTTTCGGCCGGATACCGTCACGGTATAAGGTGTATCGTCCATGAGAATCTGAAATGCCAGAACGGTCACTTTCAGCACGCCTTTCATAGGCGGCTCCGGCATCAGGCAGCCTTCCGAAAGCGCGTCAGGGCCGAAATGCATGTGGCGGCAGGTCAGCTGTTTATGAATGCAGCCGATGAAGCGGTCGTTCAACGCGGCGGATATATGTATTTCCGTTTTTGTTTCTTTGAAAAAAAGAACAGACAGTTCTTCCCGGCTCAGATGCTCATACTCCCTGGTATCATAATGGCTGCGGCAGTAATCCGTCAGCTCCTCCACAGGCACCTGGTCCGGAGAATCATAGTGCTGCTTCTCGAAGGTAAGGCAGATATCCAGTTCTTCCAGGGCGTAAGGCAGGCAGAAAGTATAGGTGATCTGCCCGACGAATTCCCGGCTCAGCAGGCCTTTGGCCTGATATAATTGCTGCATTGTCATTTCCTCCTCATTGTACATTTTCCCTGTTAATCCATATACTACGATAATAGAAAAAAGTCAACCCCCGGATGCGGGATATTCTCTATTATGACCATTGCCCAAAAGCCGATATAGTTATAGAATCAAGTATACAGAGGAGCATATGGAAAATTGTTGGAATATTCTGAAAATTATGAAAAAAGGAGGGTATCGGAATGCGGTTTGTACATAAAAAGAAAATGGAAGATGCAATCCCCGTACTGTGCTGCGGCGGAGAGGGCGGGGACAGAGAAGTCCTGCGGGAGGCAATCAACCGGCTGGGATATTCCCTGGCAGGAAACTGTCAGTTCGATGTGGATGATTTCGCCGTGAACCGGTTCGGAGATTCCGCCGAAAAGGCCGCGGGCTTTTTTACAGAGGCGCTGCTGCAGGGGGCCTATCGATTCGGGAAAAAGGCGCTGGAGGCAGATGCGGCGGAGAGATTATTTGAACTGCGGGACGGTCTGGCGGCAGAGCCGGATGTGACAGTCTATCTGGTTTCCGGCAGGGAAATCGAGGCGGAAATGAAAAAGGCAGAGCGATTAGGACGCTGCCGGAATTATGCGAGGATGCTGGGAGACTTGCCGGCTAATTATCTGACAGCAGACGATTTCTGCCGTTATGCGGAAGAGCTTGTCCGGGAGAAGCCTGCCCTGTCTTTGGAGATATACAGGGAGCAGGAGCTGGGCAGGATGGGCTGCGGGGGAATTCTGGCTGTAAATCAGGCTTCCCGGATTCCTGCGGCATTGCTGCGCCTGCGCTATGAGGGCACGCAGAAGGGCCCTGTGACGGCGCTGGTGGGCAAGGGCATCATGTTTGACAGCGGCGGCATGCACCTGAAATCCATGGAGTCCATGGAGGGCATGAAATATGACATGTGCGGCGCGGCGGACGTGCTGTGCCTGCTGGAATACGCGGCGGATACCGGATATGCCCTCCCCCTGGAGGGAGTGATTCCCCTGGCGGAAAATGCCCTGGGAGAAAAATGTGTCCGCATGGGGGATGTGATTACCATGCTCTCAGGCAGGATGGTGGAAGTATATAATACAGACGCAGAGGGCAGGCTGGTTCTGGCGGATGCGCTGACATTCGCGGCGGGTAAGGCGGATCGTCTGGTGGATATGGCTACCCTGAGCTATTCCTGCCGGGAGGCTTTGGGAGATGAGACGGCGGGATTTTTCTGCAATGAAGAAGAACTGGCGTCCGGCACGGCCCGGGCAGCCGCGGAGGCCGGGGAGCCGGTGTGGCGCCTGCCTCTGGGCGAACGGTACAAGCGGCGGCTGCTCTGGTCAAAGACGGCGGACATGGCGAACTATATGCCGGACAAGAAAGCGGGAGCCAGCGTGGCGGCGTGTTTCCTGGAGGAGTTCACGGAAGGGCTGCCCTGGGTGCATTTCGATATGGTGGGGCCGGCGGTGCTGCGGAAAGAAAACGACAGAATGGAGTGCGGCGCGACGGGGACGGTTTTTTCTACGGTGGTGAAATTGCTGGAACACGGTTGAAAAGTCTTCTGAAATGCTTTTCTATGGAAAAGCAGCCGTTATCAGTCTTTTCAAATGTCGTGATATATGATAAACTAATAAGGATACAGAAGGAATATCACAGATAGAAGCATTAAGCAGGAGTTAAGGATTATGGAAGGAACAAACGAATACGGAACATGGCAGAACAACGCGGCGCCGTCCATGGAGGGCTGGCAGCAGGCAGAGGGAGAGCGGGAGAGACGGGAGAGGGAGAACCGGGAGCTGAAGGCGGCCAAAAAGCATTTCTCCAAACTGGGCGGAATGTACATCCTGGGGACTATAGTGATATACGCGGTGCAGCTGGTGCCCATGGCCCTGGTCTCGTTCCTGCTTCCGGAATGGCTGTGGAACGGAAATATCAGCATGCTTGTGTCCATGCTTCCCATGTACCTGATAGGCATGCCGGTGCTTATCCTTCTGGTGAGGACGATTCCCGCCGACAGGGTGGAGCGGCGTTCCATCCGGCCGGGGAGTTTCATCGTGGCTGTCGTTATGAGCTTCGGCGCCGTATACTTGACCAATATCATCGGCAATGTCATCACCGCTGCAATCGGCACGCTCAAGGGCAGTTCTGTGCAGAACCAGCTGGCCAACATGACAGAATCCATCAGCCTGTGGATGATAGTTCTCTGGATGGTGATCTGCGCGCCTTTCATGGAAGAATATGTCTTCCGCAAGCTGATCGTGGACAGGACGATCCGCTATGGACAGGGAGTCGCGGTGCTTGTGTCCGGGCTGATGTTCGGCCTGTTCCACGGCAACCTGAATCAGTTCGTCTACGCCTTTGTGCTGGGTGTGTTCCTGGCTTTCCTGTATGTGAAGACCGGCAATCTGAAGATTACCATTGCCATCCATATGATGATCAACTTCATGGGAGGTCTGGTGAGTTCGGCTCTGATGCGGGCGATTGATCTGAACGAGTATCTGGAGATGGTTTCCGACATGGACATGGATGCTATGATGGCCTATATCAGCGAGAATATGGCAGGGCTGCTGGCATATGGCGTATTCCTGATATTTATCTTCGGCATGCTGATAGCGGGCCTGGTGCTGTTCATCGTGTGTCTGGCGAAGAAGAGATTCACATTTGCCCGGGGCCAGGTGGTGATTCCCAGAGGGAAAAGGTTCAGCACGATTTTCCTGAATGTGGGGATGCTCCTTTACAGCATATTCTGGATTGCGATGATAATTTATCAGCTGTTCGCATAAAAAGGTTTGCGGCAGCCGGATCATTGAAAGGGATTTTAAGATGTACACGTTTGGAAGCAGAATCAGATACAGCGAGACGGACAGCGAAGGAATTCTTACCATGGCTTCGCTCATCAATTATTTTCAGGACTGCTCCACTTTTCAGGCGGAGGATTTAGGCCTTGGGGTGGCGAAGCTGAAAGAGATGCATTTAGTCTGGGTGCTCTCCTCCTGGCAGATTGCGGTGGAGCGCTATCCGGCTCTTGGGGAAAGGGTGGTCATAGGGACGCTGCCTTACGCGCTGAAAGGATTTTTGGGATACCGAAATTTTGCCCTGATGGATGAAAAGGGGGAATATCTGGCAAAAGCCAATTCCCTGTGGAGCCTGTTGGACACGCGGACCAATAAGCCTACGGCAATTCCGCAGATCATGACAGAGGGATACCGGCCGGAGGAAAAGCTGGAGATGGAATATGCCCCCCGCAAGATTACCGTACCGTCAGAGGGCATCCCAAAGGAACCTACAGTAGTAAAGCAGCACCATCTGGACACCAACTATCATGTGAACAATCAGCAGTTCATTGACATCGCCATGGACTATCTGCCCGAGGGCTTCGCGGTAAGGCAGGTGCGGGCGGAATATAAGAGGCAGGCTTTCCTGGGGGATGTGCTGATGCCCCGGGTCCTGGAAACGGCGGACAGTGTCTGGGTGGCGCTGGAGAATCAGGAAGGAAGTCCCTATGTGGTGGCGCAGTTTGATGGAAAAGGTAAGGGCGGAGAGCATCTTTCCGCATAGAGAGAAAACAGATTTGGAGTGGGGATATCTATGATAAATTTAGGTGAAAAACAGGAATTGACAGTTGTTAAGAAAGTGGAGTTCGGCGTCTATCTGGCGCTTTCCGCAGACGAGGACGAGCCCCGCGTGCTCCTGCCCCGCAAGCAGGTGCCGGAGGAGTGCAATGTGGGCGATGTGATGGAAGTGTTCATCTACCGTGACTCCCAGGACAGGCTGATCGCCACTGCCAGGGAGCCGAAGCTGCAGATGGGCCAGGTGGCGGAGCTGACAGTGGCCCAGACCGGGAAGATAGGAGCCTTTCTGGACTGGGGCCTGGAGAAGGACCTGCTGCTGCCCTTTAAGCAGCAGCGGGGCAAGGTGGAGCAGGGGGGCAAGGTATTGGTGTCCCTCTACATAGACAAGAGCGACAGGCTCTGCGCCACCATGAACGTGTACGACAATCTGCGCACGGACAGCCCCTATGGAAAGGACGACAGGGTAAAGGGGCGCGTCTATGAGATAAGCGATAATTTCGGCGCTTTTGTGGCAGTGGACAATCTGTATTCCGGCCTGATTCCCCAGAAGGAGCTCTATGGGAACGTGGAGCTGGGAAAGGACGTGGAGGCCCGGGTCATACAGGTGCGTGAGGACGGCAAGCTGACGCTGGGAATCAGGGACAAGGCTTATCTGCAGATGGACAAGGATGCGGAGAAGATCATGGCCATGATAGAGGCGAACGGCGGAATGCTGCCCTTTACGGACAAGGCGTCCCCGGAGCGCATCAGGCAGGAGACCGGCATGAGCAAGAACGAGTTCAAGCGGGCGGTGGGGAGGCTTTTAAAAGAGCGGAAGATAGAGATAGGGCAGTACTCTATTGGCAGGATACGGTAGGAGGCCTTTGGCTGAATTTTTAAGAATCCTTAAGAAATTGAAAAATTGCAGGAAAGTCTGGTAAAACCTTTCTTATTATGATACAATAAAGTACGTCGCAGGACTTGGTATTCGGAGCCTGCGGTCATATATTTCTGGCAGGAGGTGTGCTTATGGATATTGCAGGAGTATCAGTGGCATTGGCGAATGTATCCCAGATGTCCCAGATTGGAACGGCAGTGCTTGGCAAGGCCCTGGACACCAATGAGGAACTGGGCGCCGGGATGGTGCAGATGATAGATTCTGCCGCCATGGAGCTGAGCGTGAATCCCAATGTAGGCGCAAACTTTGACATGCGTATTTGAAACGGATGTGAAAAATGTTGCCCGGTTTTTGGTTGGAGATTTGTCTATAAGACTGCCTGGGGTAATGCTTCAGGCAGTTTTTTTGTGAAAAATCATAAAATCCTATTGCTTTTTTCGCGTATTTTTTGTACATTTGTAAATGTAGAAACAAATACTGGCATCAGAATCTGCCATAACGACAAAAGGAGTGGATGTTATGATTTCAAATCAAATTTTGCAGAACATTATCGACGGATTAAAGAACATTACTCGTGTCGAATTTTGTATTATGGATGTGGATGGCAAAGAAGTGGCTTCTACTGCCGACATGGGAGCCAGCGTGAGCGCTGTGGCGGAATTTGCCGCATCTGTGGCAGATTCCCAGGAGATACAGGGCTGCCAGTTCTTCAAGATATTCGATGATCAAGTGCTGGAATACGTGATGGTGGCAGCCGGAGCAGGAGAGGATTCCTATATGATAGGAAAGCTGGCGGCTTTCCAGATTCAGAATCTGGTAATAGCCTACAAGGAGCGCCTTGACAAGGATAATTTCGTCAAGAATCTCCTGCTGGACAATCTGCTGCTGGTGGATATCTACAGCCGTTCCAAGAAGCTGCATATCCAGACGGACGTGCCCAGGGCGGTTCTGATCGTGGAGTCTCCCGGGGGACGGGACAGCAATGTGCTGGAGCTGGCCCGGACGTACTTCGGCGGCAACAGCAAGGATTTCGTCACGGAAGTGGACGAGAACAATGTCATCATCGTCAAGGAGCTGCCCGAGACCGATATGGCCAGGGAGATGGATAAGACGGCGAAGCAGATCTGGTCTTTCTTAAAAAAAGAGGGCATCCAGGACAGCCGCATCGCATATGGTACGGTAATCCAGGAAATCAAAGAGGTGAGCCGTTCCTATAAGGAAGCGCGGATGGCGCTGGACGTGGGCAAGATTTTCTTCGATGAGAGGGAGATCATCGCCTATGGCGAGCTGGGAATCGGCCGCCTGATTTACCAGCTGCCGCTGCCCCTGTGCAAGATGTTCATCCGCGAGATTTTTGGCGGCAAGAGCCCGGATGAGTTCGACGAGGAGACATTGGGGACTATATATAAGTTCTTTGAGAACAGCCTGAATGTGTCGGAGACCTCCAGGCAGCTGTTCATCCACAGAAATACGCTTGTCTACCGGCTGGATAAGCTCCAGAAGGGCACAGGCCTGGATCTGCGGGTCTTCGAGGACGCAATCACCTTTAAGATAGCGCTGATGGTGGTGAAGTACATGAAATATATGGAAACTACGGATTTTTAACTTTTGATTGCCGGGATGGAGGAAAACGATGGGCAAAAAAGAGCTGTCGTGGAGAAAACGGGAGCAGTTTATAGAAGACAATGGTATCATCTATCTTGATAACGTGAGCAAGGTCTATTCCAAGGGAGCGCCCGCCATTAACGGGATTACGCTGGGGATAGGCAAGGGGGAGTTCGTATTCATCGTGGGCGACAGCGGTTCGGGAAAGTCCACCCTGATCCGCCTGCTGCTGCGGGAGCTGACGGCCACGGACGGCAGTGTCTATGTCATGGGCAGGGATCTGGCCAAGCTCAAGCACAGGCAGGTGCCCAAGTTCAGGCGTAACCTGGGGGTGGTGTTCCAGGACTTCCGTCTGCTGAATGACAGGAATGTCTATGAGAATGTGGCCTTTGCCCAGCGGATCATAGAGGTGCCCGGCAAGGATATCAGGCGCAATGTGCCCACTATCCTGGCCACAGTGGGCCTGGCCGGAAAATACAAGGCCAAGACCAGACAGCTTTCGGGCGGCGAACAGCAGAGAGTGGCGCTGGCCAGGGCCCTGGTGAACAAACCCTCCATTCTGCTGGCAGATGAGCCCACGGGCAATCTGGATCCGAAGAATTCCTGGGAGATCATGACGCTGCTGGACGAGATCAACCAGAGCGGCACTACGGTGGTAGTAGTGACCCACAACAGGGAAATCGTCAATGCCATGCGCAAGCGCGTGGTGACCATGAAGCGGGGCATCATCATCAGCGACGAGGAAGGAGGAGAATACATCGATGAAGATTAGCACATTGTTCTATACCATCAGACAGGGCTTCGTCAACATCTTCCGGAACAAATGGTATTCTCTGGCCTCCATAGCGACGATAGCGGCCTGCCTGTTCCTGTTCGGCCTGTTCTACTCCGTGGTGATGAACTTCCGCAGCATCGTGATGAAAGCGGAGGAGGGCGTGTCCGTGACGGTCTTCTTCCACTGTGAGAAAGATATGTGCGAGAGCCACACAGAGGGGCAGATTCCGTCGGATATCCGTATAGAAGAAATCGGCCAGCTGATTGCCGGCCGGACCGAGGTGTCGGATGTAAAGTTCACCTCCGACGAGGAGGCCTGGGAGAACTTCAGGAGAGAGAAGTGGGGAGAGAATTATGAGGCATATTCCAAGGGATATTTGGAGAATCCCCTGGAGGGCGATGACTCATACGAGGTTTTCCTCAGCGATGTGTCGCTGCAGAGCGCTCTGGTCACATGGCTGGAATCTATGCCGGAGGTGCGCAAGGTCAATCATTCCGCGCTGACAGCCGATACTTTAAGCGGCGCGAATATGCTGATTGCCTATGTGTCCATCGGCATCATTGTGATATTGCTGGCGGTCAGCATCTTCCTGATCAGCAATACGGTGGCCATCGGCATCGCCGTCCGATCGGAGGAAATCAATATCATGAAATATATCGGGGCCACCGACTTTTTCGTCAGGTCTCCTTTCGTGCTGGAGGGTATGCTGATCGGGCTGATGGGTGCCGCGCTGCCGCTCTGGCTGATTTATGGTATCTACAATTACGCATTGACGTATATTGCGGAGAGATTTTCTATTTTGACCAGCTTTCTCAACTTTTTGCCGGTGAATGAGGTGTTCGGCGTACTGACACCCGTGTCGCTGATTGTAGGCGTGGGCATCGGCTTTTTGGGAAGCATCGTCACTGTCAGAAAGCATTTGCATGTATAGAGTAGGGGCTTATGGAGAAGAGGAAGAATGTTGCCGCGCTGCGGCGCATGGTATGCGGATTGCTGGTGGGGAGTGCTGTCTTGTTGGCTCCTGGAGGAGCCGGGCAGCAGGCGCATGCCACAGGCAGTAAGACCACGCCCACCGCGGAGAGCATCAAGGAGAAAGAGAATCAGATTTCCCAGATAAAAGAAGAGAAAGAATCCTTGAAAGACGGTCTCAGCGATTTGCAGGAGATCAAGAAGAACCTGGAACAGCAGAAAGATGACCTGAAGAACTATGTGAAAGAGCTGGACGGCAATCTGGAAGAGATAGAGGCCAAAATCGCTGACCTGAAAGAACAGATCAGCGCCAAGGAGGCGGAAATCCAGCAGACCCAGGCAGAACTGGAGGCTGCCCGGAAAAGGGAAGAAGAACAGTTGGAGGCCATGTCCATCCACATCAGGCTTACCTACGAGTCGGGTGAACCCAACATGGTGGATCTGCTGCTGCAGTCCAAAAGCTTCGGGGACTTTCTGAATACGGTGGATTATGTGGAGAAGATGGTGGCCAGCGATAACCGGATGTGGCAGGAGTACAGGGCCGCAAAGGAGTATGTGCAGCTGTGCAAGGAAAAAATGGAGCTGGAAAAGGAGATTCTGGACGAGACAAAAGAAAATGTGGAAATCGAGCAGAAAAACCTCGAAGAGTTGATAGAGCAGAAAAATCGTGATATCATAAGTTATGAGACAGATATCAATAATAAGGAAAATGCCATAAGGGAGTACGAGGCGGAAATCAAGGCCCAGGAGGATGAAATCAGGTATCTGGAGGCCATTGTGGCCGAGGAGAGGCGGCAGATGATCGCCAACAACCAATCGGCGCTGGTCTATGACGGAGGCGCTTTCAAATTTCCGCTGGCATCCTATACCAGAGTGTCTGACGACTACGGTATGAGGATACATCCGACACTGGGCGTGGAGCAGTTCCACAATGGCGTGGATTTTGCCTCTGCGACAGGGACCGCTATCTACGCGGCTTACGATGGAAAGGTGGTGGCCGCTGCTTATAATGCCAGCATGGGGAATTATGTCATGATAGATCATGGGGACGGGCTGTCTACTATATATATGCATGCTTCCGCCCTGTATGTGAGCAAGGGGGATGTGGTGGCAAAAGGCGATACCATCGCCGCCGTGGGCAGCACCGGCCGTTCTACCGGCAGCCATCTTCATTTCAGCGTAAGGCTGAACGGGTCCTATGTATCTCCGTGGGGATATCTCAGCCTTTGACAGAGCCCTGAGGCATTTTGCTGTGACGGACAGGAGGGAAATGTATGGACGAGAACCAATCATATTTTGATAATATTTCCGGGACAGGGACGAATACCGGAAGAGAGAACGGACCGATGCCGGGGAGCGGACCGGTGTACGGCGACGGGAGGGTGTATGGCACCGGAACATCACAGATCCCTGGGAAAGGGCCAAGAGGAGAGCGGGGCAGCGGAAAGGGACTGTTCCTGATTGGGCTGATTACCGGCATCTCCGGGGCGCTGCTGATCATGGCTATCTGCTATCTGGGCCTTTATATCCAGAATGTGGTGGAGTCCGGTCAGAATGTGGCAGAATCCAGACAGAGTTCTTCCGATGAGGTTTCGTTTCTGAAAGATTCGGCCATTGATGCCTCTGTGCTGAATAAGATGCAGACCATAGAGAATACTATCAATAATTATTTCTATCTGCATGATGTGACCGGGGAAGAGCTTCAGGACGGCATTTATAAAGGGATGCTTCAGGCATTAGGAGACCCGTACTCCGAGTATTATTCCGCAGAGGAACTGGAAGCGCTGATGGAGCAGACGGAGGGCGTCTATTACGGCATCGGCGCCTATGTGAGCCAGGATGCGCTCACCGGCCTGCCCAAAATCAGCGGCGTCATCGAGGGGGCGCCTGCGGCGGAAGTGGATCTGCGTGCCAACGATATCATATACGAGGTGGACGGCGCTTCCACCTATGGACTGACCCTGACAGAGGCGGTGGCCCTGATCAAGGGGCCGGAGAATACGGAAGTGACCCTGACTATTGTCAGGGAAGGGGAATCCGATTACCTGGATGTCACCGTCACCCGCAGAAAGGTGGAGACGCCTACCGTACAGCATGAGATGCTGGAGGAGGGAATGGCCTATATCCAGCTGACGGAGTTTGACGATGTGTCTATCAAACAGTTCGAGGATGCGCTTGCTTCTGTACGGAAATCCGGCATGAAAGGCATGATTTTAGACCTCCGGGGCAATCCTGGCGGGAGCCTGAACGCTGTGGTGGAGATGGCCCGGATGATTCTGCCGAAAGGCATGATTGTGTACACGGAGGACAAGAGCGGAAAACGGTCAGAATATACCTGCGACGGCGATAAGGAGCTGGATGTGCCGCTGGTGGTGCTGGTGGACATGAATTCCGCCAGCGCGTCTGAAATCATGGCCGGCGCCATCAAGGATTACAAGCTGGGGACGCTGGTGGGGACCACCACGTTCGGCAAGGGCATCGTGCAGCAGATCATTCCGTTCCGGGACGGATCTGCGGTGAAGGTGACCATCAGCGCTTATTATACGCCCAATGGCAATAATATCCACGGCCTTGGCATCGAGCCGGATGTGGTGTGTGAATTCGACGGCGAGGCTTATTACGGAAGCGAAGACCATCCGGACAATCAGCTGGAAAAGGCCAAGGAAGTGTTGAAAGGGCTGATGGAACAGTAACCAAGACGGCTGAAAGGAAGCTGATATGAAAAAAGGAACAGCGGGAGAAAAGAATAGACAGGCGTTTTGGGTTGGGCTTGTATTATTGCTGATTGGAACGCTGTCCTTTTTTTACTGGGCAGGGAAAAAACAGGTCTGGTTCTGCGATGAGATATATACCTACGAATCTGCAAATGGATTTGAGCAGGACTGGCCCGGTACCTGTGTGGATCAATGGATGACAGGGGATGATGTGGAGGCTTTCTTTGCCGCTGACTGGGACAGGCTGTCGCTGAACGACATCACCATACGTCTGTATAATGACCATGTGCCCCTGTATTTCTGGCTCTTCCGCATGGTGTCCCTGTTCTGCTTCAAGGGGAGCGGGAGCATCTGGATCGGCCTGTCCATGAATCTTGTATTTTATCTGATCGTTTTGGGCCTGATTTATGGAATCTTCCTGCGGCTGACAGGGAATCCGCTCCATTCAGGGACGGTGACGATATTGACCGGAATGGTCAATAGACTGATGATAGAGCAGGCGACAGTGCTGAGAATGTATATGATGCTCCTGCTGGAGGAACTGCTCCTGCTGTTGGCGGGTCTGTGGATTCTGCGGGAGGCAGACAGAAAGAAGATGCCGGCCGGAGTGTTTCTGTATCTGCTCGCAGTCAGCGTGATGGGATTTCTGACCCATTATGACTATTGGATTTTCTATGCGGTAACGGCGGCTCTGTTCTGTTTCTGGCTTTTCTGCCTGGCTGTAAAAAGAGAGGGGAGAGGTTTCTGGCATTCCCGGGAATTTCGGTATGTGCTGGCCTGGGTGGGGAATTTCGTGTTTTCCCTTTTTGTTACGATAAGATTGTTTCCATATTGCCAGTGGAATTTGAACCAGGGCAAGGGACAGACAGCGCTCCATTCCCTCTTTGTCTTTTCGGGGGAAAAGTTTGGGCAGATTGTTTGGGATACAAACGCCTGTCGGCTTCACTGTTCGGTGACGGGATACCGGCGGCCGTGGGCCTGGCGGTCATCTTCGGCGGTATTATCGGCGGCGGGGCCATGTTATATCGGAAAAAGGAATGGAAGAGACTGGCGGGCATGATTCTGACCGTCCTGGCTGCCCAGGCGTACCAGTGCGTGGTGTGCTTTACCATGCCGGATGTATGGGAGGAGCGGTATCTGTGGGGCACCTTTACGATTATGGCGCTGTGCATGGCATGGGGAGGCATTCTGCTGCTGCAGGAGCTGCGGGGCAGGCAGCGAAAAGAAAAACGGGGAAATATCGTCTGGCGAGGAGCGGTTCTGGCGCCGACAGTCAGTATCCTGATAGGAGAAATCAGAGTGATTGACGGCGGAAACGGTGTCGCATATCTGTTCCACCCGGAGAAAGATGTGGCTTTGCTGAAAGAGCAGAGCGGGATTCCATGGATAGTGTATGGGCCTACGGTGGGAGTATATTCCTATTATGACTGGCTGATTCCGGAACAAATCTGTTTCCTGACGGAGAATAACTCGCCGGAGGATGCGAAAGCAGTCAGGGAGTTGCCGGGGGAGGAATTTGTTCTGTATCTATATGAGGATTATCTGCCGGAGGCTCTGGATTTTTTTGGATGGGAATTAGGAAAGAAGCTTACGACAAAATATTTGACAAAGAGCACGAATTTGAGTGTATATCTGGTGCAGTAGCAAGATTTTAATGCAAAAAATGTATCCGCGGGAGGAAAATACCCGCGGATATTACATTTCTGTCAAAAGACGGGCAATCCTTACGGCGCCCAGCCCATCCACCATTTTTCTTTCCTTTTCATGCATTTTACGCCTGATACCGGCATTTGCCGTGAGCTCATCCATCATCTGCCGCATTTTGCCAAGCGTCTCTGCCGGATTGTGGTGAAAGGCGCCGCAATAACCTGCTATTTCTGTACGGCTGATATATTCCGTTAAGGCCTCCTGATTCTTCGCATAGGAAAAGCACAGGAAAGGAACTCCTGTCGCGGCCAGTTCATATATGGTAGTTCCGCCTGCAGTGATGGCTATATCGCAGTTTCGCATCAGTGATGCCATATCGCGGACATCATGGTGCACATAGAGCTGACGGCATGTCTGTTCTCGATATTTCCATCCCTCAAAATCCGGATGATACCGGCCTGTGACTACATGATACCGCAGTCCGGGACTCTGAATCGTTTCAAAAATCCGGGCCGCAATATTCCTGTGATCGCCGCCGCCTGTGGTAATCAATATGTCCTGTGCCTGTTCCCGAAAGACATATCCGCTCTGACGGAACTGGGGACGGAGAGGGACGTATTCGCTGCCCGCATAAAATCTTGTATCTGTATCCTCATATAGCTGCCTGTACTGCTCTCTGGTGGCAAAGGCGTTATAATTCAGGACACAGTCCACAGAATAAGCCTGTTCTGCCATATCATCCAACAGGAAAATATGTGCCTGCCGTCTCAATGCTTTAAGATACTGCGCCGTGATATAATAACTGTCAACTATCAGCACCGGAGCGCCGCCTGGGCATTCTTTTTGCAGATGCTGGGCCAGCCGGGGTAATTCCTGATTCATATCGCGGTAGTTGGTGTGGAGCACTATGGTCTGGTATCCGCCGGATTCTGCCAGCGCGCCGGATATCTCGTCGGCGCACACGAAGCAGATATCTTCTTTCTCCAATCCGGGGAGATTCTTCAGTTCGTCTGCAATCGTCAGGCATCTCATCAAATGCCCTGCCCCGGTGGAGGCGTTTCCGTCTGCACGGAAATAATATCTCATGATTCCACCAGATCCCATGACATGGGCGTGCCCAGATGGGCATCCCGGGAAATCTTCTTTCCGAGAAGTTCCTCATAGTATTTTGTATGCAGCCCACAGGAGGGGCGTACGGAGCGGAGATTCCGGGGGGTGAAAACATCCCCGGCTTTCATGTCCTGGGCGATAAAAAGAGACCTTGCGTGATCCCTGCTGGCTTTCTGCTTCGGCGTCAGCTCGCAGGTCGCCTTACCCATGGCCTTTTCTATGATGCGGATCTGGTCCACCATCTCCTTGAATTCCTGGGGCTCCATGGAAAAGGCGGCATCGGCCCCGCCGTCGGCCCGGCTTAAGGTGAGATGCTTTTCCACGACTCTCGCGCCCATTGCAACGGCGGCGCCGGCCACGGCACAGCCCATAGTGTGGTCGGACAATCCTACCGTACAGTCGAATACCTCCTGCATGGCCGGAATGCCTTTCAGATTGATGTCCTCATAGGGAGAGGGGTATGCGGAACAGCATTTCAGGAGGACGACATTTTCGTTGCCCTCTTCCCTGCAAGTCTGCAGCGCAAGCTCGATGTCCCCAAGATAAGACACGCCCGTAGACATGATGATGGGTTTTCCGGTCCTGGCTATCTTCCGGATAAGAGGGATGTCGTTCACCTCAAAACTGGCCACCTTGTAGATGGGGACCAGCAGTTTTTCCAGAAAATCGACGCTGGTAAGGTCAAAAGGGGAGGAGAAAAAAACAAGCCCCATGGATTCGGCCACTTCTTTTAGTTTCGGCTGCCATTCCCAGGGGGTGTAGGCCGTCTGATAAAGCTTGTACAGAGTGGTGCCGTCCCAGATAGTCCCCTGCGTAATCTGGAAACAGGGATCATCGCAGTTCAGGGTGATGGTGTCCGGCGTATAGGTCTGCAGCTTGATGGCATCAGCCCCTGCGTCTTTGGCGGCTTTGATGATTGCGACAGCCCTGTCATAATCCATCAGATGGTTGGCGGACATTTCCGCGATGACAAAGGTGGGGGAATCATTGCTGATTACATGCCCTTGAATTTCGATTCTCTTATTCATGCTCATACCTCCTGTGTGCCGAAAGAAACTTTTTCGTATTTCTTGCTGTTCCTGATTTCCTGCCAGCGCTGCGCGGTCATATGCATGAACGTCACATCATAATACTGACCGTCCTTGCATACATGGTTTTTCTTTTCCTCTATGATTTCGCTCCCGCATAAAAGATGGAGCTGTATCACCCCTTTATTCAGGGTAAAAATGTCTCCTATGAGTTCCTTTTTATGCAGTATGTCGAATACATAATCGTAGAGACTCATCTCCAGGGCCAGAGCGGTCTTCATGCTGCGCAGGCGCTTCTCCCCTACATAATAGGCCCAGCCTGCACAGCCGTCGGCCCTGTCCAGTCCCGTCAGATTGATGACGCCGGCGCTTTCGCCGTCTATCTCGATTAGCCAGTAGCGCACGTCCGTGTTCCCGCAGATCGCTTTAAACCATTTGCGCTGCCCTTCCAGGGTGAGCTTCGGGTTGGTGTTCATGTATCTGGTGATGTCGGGATCCATGCGCCAGCGCATGATATTCTCCAAATCGTCTTCTCTGAGTTCTCTTAAGCGGATGCTCATTTCAGGCCTGCTTTCTCAAAAATCTCTTGTACGGAAGTGATCTCCACAGCTTCGTCCAGGGGGATGGAGATGCTGAGCCTTGTCTCCAGCTCCCCGATCAGCATCACATGGGCCAGGGAATCCCACTCCTCCAAATCTTCCATACGAGTGCTTTCGGACACGGTTCCTGACGGAAGCTGCAGCACTTCTTCCATTAAAGCGATTATCTTTTCTTTCATGAATCAGTATCTCCTGTTTTCTGTAGGATAGGGGTCATGTGTGCCACTCGGCATAATATTCTCTTTCAGGTCTGTCTGCCAGATTTATCTCATAGAGCTTCCCGCCGGTCTCCATTGTCTGGATGACGGTATAGCCGAGTTTTTCAAAAAGGGTTTCCACCGGCTTGTTTTTCGCGGTGGGAAGATATTGTGCCTGTAGGGAGAGGCAGCCTTCCTCATACAGTTCTTTCTCGATATCATCTACAATGGCGTTTTCGATGTTTCTTCCCATCACCCGACAGCTCATGACGAAAGTATCTATTGCCGGAGCGGTTCCCGCAAGGTCTACAATCACTGCCGCCACAATGCCGTTGTCGCCAAAGCAATCTTTTACCCGATATAGATAAATCCTTTTGCCGGTATCATGCAGTAGCTTTTGCATGTGAGATTGCTCATAGCGCTTCGTGGTCAGGTTGAATTGATTGGTCTTATTGACTAATTGGGTCAATCTCTCCAGATTTGCCTCAGGCCTCTCGCGGATGATTTCCATGGCCAGCTGGCGCAGGTAGGAGGCGAAGTCCACAGCCTGGGCTTTCAGGATATTCCGCCTGGCGTTCTCCGCGTATTGTCTGGTCTTCTGTCTGTCTTCTCCGGTAATGGCAGCCTGTTCGAAGTACTGCCTGTAAATCCGGATCATTGCGTCCGGCAGCTCTTCCGGTTTATCCGGAAAATCTGGAACGGTCACCTGGGGCAAAGCGGCTTTTACCAGCTCTCTTTCCGCCGGATTATCATCCCAGAAGACAAAAGAGTCCATTCCAAGGTTCAGCTCCTTTGCAATCTCCGCAATATTTTCCGGTTTTGTCCGCCAGTTGATTTTCTTGCAGACGAAATCCTCCGGGCGGAGCACCATATGGGGATGAGAGGCGATGATATCCATGGCGTCCTTTTCGTTATTTTTGGAGACGATTCCCAGCAGGACGCCCTGCCTCTGCATCTGGGTGATTACCCGCTGCAGGTTCTTGTACATCAGCCCCGTGTGTTCCTGGGAGAGTACCACGGGAGAGTGATCGGCCTCTCCCGCCAGCCCTCCCCACAGAGTGTTGTCCAAATCCAGCAGCAGCACTTTTTTGGGGATTCTTTCCTGCAGCCGGATAGTCTGGAGAAGCAGCTCCACCATGCGTTTCTGGGCTTCATTGGTGTGGAGGATACGTCCCATGTACCACATTTTGAAAGAAAAGGCATTTTCGGCCCCTATTTCTTCTATGATGCGGCGATAGGGCAGTATGCGGACATTGGAGCGCTCCCGGGAAAGATTCCGCAGACATTCCTGCCATCTGTCTTCAGACTGCTTTCTGCAGTCGGTATCCTGCATGACCTCCAGTTCCGGGCCCCACAGGAAAGCATCAGAAATATAGTACAGGCGCTCCTCGTGCAGTGCTCCTTCCAACATGGAGAACCATCTTTCGATCCTGTCGCTGGACGCTGACAAATCGTGATCAAGAACCTCCATCAAATCCATAATCAGGAAAGTGATGTCAGGACGGAACGCTTCATAGGAGGAGGTGGCATCCAATAAAGTCCCCAGCTCGTTGCCGTACCCTGCTGTCTCATAGACGAGGCTTTCGGGCTCTGCGGCTACGAGTTCCTTTTTCAGCATCCGGATGACGAAATTCAAATTCACATTGGACAATACTGCAATCCTATGACTCATGCTTTTCTTTCTCCATCATCAGCCTGTATTTCATCTCCGCGATTTTCCAGTCTGTCTCGTTATCGATGTCCTGCACTTCCAGCTCATCGATTACCATGGGCAGGATTTCCCCCAGCATCACCTTTCTGTTCACCAGATAGCGTTCGGTTTTCATAAGGGAGAACTGCCCGGAGTCGTGATAATGGGGCACGAGGTCCTGGGAACGGGCGTCCAGGTATTCCGGATACTCAAATACCAGCCTGCCGTCCCTTACCACCATGCCCCGTTGGGGCGGAAAAGAAAACGGCACTACCGGGAGCAGCGTATCCGCGTCCGAGGCACAGAGCTGCTCCACTGCCGCCCTGAGCTTTTTGGCAGTCACAAAGGGAGCCGTGGGATAGATGCAGCAGGTCAGGTCGAAAGTCTGTCCCCGCTTTTCGTATTCCGCAAGGACTTCCAGCAGCACGTCGTTGGTGGTGGCGTAATCTCCCGCGGTCTCCTGGCTCCTGAAGAACGGCACTTCCGCGCCGTATTCCACAGCGATTCGGGCAATTTCCCCGCTCTCTGTGGACACCATGACCGTGTCGAACACGCCTGCCTGCAGTGCGGCCTCTATGGAATATGCCAGAATTGGTTTCCCGCAGAAATCCCGGATATTTTTCTTCGGAATCCTCTTGCTGCCTCCTCTGGCGGTGATAATCGCGATTGCTCTCATTTTAGGATACCTTCCTTTATTTATATCTGTTGGTTCTGTCTGTGGATCAGAGGGTCTTCATAGGCATCCATGAAGTCCTCCCCCAGCCGGACCACCTCGTCGGCGAATTGGATCGCCTTGATTTCTGTCAGCACTGCCACTACCTTTTTGAACCTAAGCCCCGGGAAGAAATTCAGCATCTCCATGGGGACCGTGGCGTCGAACTGCGGATATTCGGCAAATAATGTACGGTAATCCAGATTGTCCCTGGGATGGGGCTTGAGGAAGATTGTCCCCTCTTTTTCGTACATGTGGATGATGTCCCGGAAAATCCGCTCTCTCACATCCAAAGTGCACAGGGGATCCGTCAGTATCAGTATCTTGTCTTTCATGTCGGTTCCCGCGGCAATCTGTGCCTGCAGCTGGTCCATGTCTCTGATGAACGCCTGCAGAATCAGCGCCTTATCCTCTGAGGTCAGCCTGTCCGCCAGGGCCTGTCTGGACTGCTCGATATACCGGGGACAGGGATACCTGATGGCTGAGATGTCATTGACCTCCATGTCGATGCAGTACTTTCCATAGCCGTTCTGTACAAATATCAGGTTCAGCTTCCTGGAAAGGAACGCTTTCAGCTTGAAATGCCCTCTGTTGTCATAGCGGGCGGCGTCAAAATTCTTCAGGCAGTTCAGCCCGTCCTCCAGCGCATGGTAAGGGATTTTCTTTTGATTCAGATAATATCCTATGGGGTCGGAATCGCAGTACACATAAGTGTCCCCATAGTCCCGGAAGTTCACGGGGATATAAGGTTCTTCCAGCTTTGCGTACAATCTGGTGAAACGTATCCGGCTCCAGAGATTTCCAAGAAAGCCAGGCCCGCCGCTTCGCAGTTTTACAAGCTCCGGAAAAAAGTCCTCCCGCTTTTCATCGAATTCAATCACCTGCTCAAAAAGACCGGTGCTCTCCACCCGGTTTTTCAGATTTTCAAAGTGATTGGACATCTTGCTGAGAACCAGAGTGGCCTGTCCCCTGTTTTCCCGGGGAAGAGCAAGCTCTTTCAAAAATGTGACATATACGTGGTAATAGGTGTGGCAGACATAAATTCTTTCTTTCATCAGACAAAATTCCTGCCTTTCCGGTTATTCCCTGATTATAACACCGGCGGTATCTCTTGTCCAGTCTTTGAGCGGCTTTGGAAAGGATTGCGCCTATGAAGAAAAGTAAGAACATCCTGGAGAACAAATGTTCTGAAAATTGAAGATTTCATCTATACAAATAAAATACTGTATGGTATAATCAGAGTTGCTTTTGTGTCATTAAATCTATTTTAATTTTACTGCATAAAGCCGAACTTTCATTCCTTTATTCTCATTGGGAACGAGATTCTTTCAACCGTTTCATGGAGGTGATATTTGGTGCAAAATGAACAAAAAACGTTCATCGAACAAAAAACGTTCATCGAACAAAAAGCGTTCAAGCTTCATTCAGAATACCAGCCTACAGGAGATCAGCCCGCCGCCATAGCTGAGCTGGTGGAAGGCTTCAAAAAAGGCAACCAGTTCCAGACTCTGCTGGGCGTCACCGGCTCCGGCAAGACCTTCACCATGGCCAACGTCATCGCCGCCCTGAACAAGCCCACCTTGGTCATAGCGCACAATAAGACCCTGGCCGGCCAGCTCTACGGCGAGTTCAAGGAATTTTTTCCCGAAAACGCGGTAGAATATTTCGTATCCTACTAGGAGTAGGCACTTCTAACCACTGTATTTAGTGTTATTTAGTCCTATTTATACCATATCTTGTGGATTGAATGGACTGTATGGACTGAAAAAACAGGGTGGAATCATAGGAATTGTGAACAAAATTCGTCGTGGAAAGTATTTTGAAAAAGAAATAGAGGCTGATTTATGATCTACAAGACATTGAAAATTTGTCTTGTAGATTTTTTTTACAGAAAATGAGTAAACAGCAGAAACTTAATTTTCGCATCAGAAAAACTTTAAGAAATGAGGAGAAAATTCATGTCAGAATATCAATTAGAGATCAAACAGATTGTAGATTATCCACGCTGCCGGATCTATCGGCAGTTTATCCAGAACTTAATGGCAGACCGGAGCATTCGTACAAATGGAGGCTCCGGTCTATTTTATTATACGGTGCTCTGCAACTATGCAAACTTTCGTACCTCTTATCTTCGTATAGACGGCATCGGCTATACGGTATATCCCGGCGAGTGGATCTGTACCGTAAAGGAACTATCTGCATGGTTCCGTACCCGTTTCCAGTGCCAGGCAGTCTCCATCCTGGACGAGCTGCAGAAACGCCACCTGATCTCCTATCTCTTTCTCGACCGTGGAAAGGTGGTCAAATATAAGATCCGTGACTGGAAAAAGCATAATACAGTACTGGATTACAACTGTCCCTGTCAGAAAGATACAGGCTTTTTCTTTATGCCGGTTGTTGTTGCGACCGAACTGGTCAGCAGCAATCGCTGCTCAGAAATGGATATCGTTCTGGATCTGTGGATGTCCGCCGTATACAATGACAGCCAGGTGCAGGGTTCGGAGATTGGTCCGGTTGCTTACTTCCGCAATGGCACCGGCTCCCCGTTAGTGGCTTACAGTGAGATGGCTGCCCGCTGGGGCATCTCCAAAGCCACGACAGGGCGTGTGCTGAAAAAACTTGCTGATATGGACTATATTTCTCTCATGTCATTTCCCGGAAAAACAGGCAGTGTGATCTATCTGCACAGCTATCTTTCCACCATGTTCCAGATATCAGATGTTCTTGTGGATAAAGAGGAGGTTGCCATGATCCTGAAAATCAATATCACTCTGCCGGATAAAGAAGAGCCGCAGGCAGATTCTGTTGTTACTGGGTATGAGGCATGCGTTTCAGAAGAATTATCCTGCGTTTCAAAATCAGACATGGATGCTGTTATCAGAAAAATAGCGCAAGTCCTTGATGCACAGGGAATTTCCTGTTTTCAGTGCCAGAAATCTATATATAAGTTATATCCTTTATCAGACGCCTGCAGGGAAGAGTATATATGTCATACACCAAAGACTGCAGTACGTTTTGGAATGGCGGTATGCTGCGGAGAAGATAAGCCGGTCTACACTTTTGAGCTGGTTCTCATGCCTGCTGAAAAGAATGAGGAAGGGGGAGAAAGAGCATGAAAAAGAATCAGGAAGAAATGAACATCACTGACAACCCATTGTACCATGATACCTGGAAACTGCTGAAGAAATACAGGGATGTGGTGTGGAGCCTGGAATTGTCCGTCCAGCAGGTACGGAGCCGGTTCGAGATTGAATACGGCAGTTCCATTGAGGACTTTCTGGAGTCCGTCTATGTTGCCGGGGTCGATCTGTCAGACCGCAGTATCGAACATCACGCCAAGTGCATTGAACGGAGCCACCGGATGCTGAAACTACTGGATACTTCCATCGACCTGCTCCGCACTAAACACAAGAATGGGGAGAGCTATTACTGGCTGCTGTATTACTCTTTCCTTTCTCCACAACAGTTGCGGAATGTGGAGGAAATCATAGAGAAACTGCGCCCCCATATCCGGGATATCAGTTTCCGCACTTATTACCGTAGAAGACGGGAGGCGATTGACGCACTCAGCTCTATCTTGTGGGGGTATACATCCAAAGACAGTATCGACATTCTGGAGAAGTTCTTTCCGGATGATAAGGATGCCAGAGAGCAATAATAGGCAGTTACATGGCATTTATGAGAAATAAAGATTGGAGGCAATATATGATAGCATTGACTGAGGATGAGAAAAGGATGGTCTTTCAGCTGGAGGGCTGCCGCCGATATGATGTGATACAGGAGATTGCTGTGTTGTGTCGGTATACCCGTGACCATGACAAAAAGGATGTGGCAGAAAATCTCTTAAAGAAGCTGCGTGAACTTTCGGAGGATGACTGCAGAGAGCTGATCTGTGATGTTCAGAGAAATTATCACTCGCCATGGAAAGCAAGAACCGTTGGGGAGATGATCGCTGTGGCCCGGCAGAAATCCGGTGCCCGGAAGCTGGAAGGACATGATATCATGGCATTGGAACGTTTTGATCCGGAAGTAGAGCATATGATTGTGTTTGATGTACTTTCGGAAAAGTCTCCCATAGGGGATAAAGGGAGCCGGATGAGACTGTTTCTGACGGAAACCGGATATAAAAAGGCATTGGAGAACCAGGACAGGCATTTCATACTGATTTTGAACCATGCGAAAGTGGCACAGGGGCATTTGTACTATGACCGGGCAGATACGGAACTGTAGAAATTTCTATTCTTAGACCTGAAAACTACACTTTAAAAGAGAAATTATGGTATACAGGCTTATATACAAAGCTTCCCGCTCCTTTATCCTCCATGTATAATTTTTGAAAAATCATACATACTATATTTGACATATCTATTGACCTTTTAGGTATAAATATAGTAGTATGGAGGTGGAAGGAGTGGATGCCTGTATGCTGAAAGAATATCTGGAAAAAAACTATGGTTACAATGAACCGATTTTCATTAACGAGATCCGGCTGGACGGGATCAATGACAATGCCTTGCGTCAGTATTTTAAACGGATGCTCAAATCCGGTGACCTTGCCCGGTTTGATACTGGGATCTATTATCTTCCCAAAGCATCACGTCTGCTGAAAAAAAGTTATTTAGACCCCATGAAGGTCATTATACGCAAATATATCCAAAACACAACAGAAGTCTACGGTTATTTCGCCGGAGCTACGTTTGCCAACCAGATCGGCCTGACGACCCAGATGCCGGCTATACTGGAAATCATAACATCGAAAGAAGCGACAAAAGGGCGCAATGTTACTGTCGGTTCCCAAAACGTCCGGCTGAAACGTCCAGCTGTTGCTATAACATCTGAAAATGCGGGACTGCTTCAGTTTCTTGATGCTGTTTCCCAGGCAGAAAAGTATTCGGAGCTTTCAGATGCAGAAACCGGAGCGCTTTTAAAAAACTATGCAAAACAGAAAAAATACAGTAAGGCTCTTCTTTCCGGCGTACTGTCCGGCATTACAGGGCCTACCGCAAAAAAACTGATTGAATGGGGTATTATTTATGAATTTACATCATGACAAAGAAGCATTCAGCGAACTGGTTGTTGCCGCTTCCAATGAACTGCACATACCGCCCGGAATCATTGAGAAAGATTATTATGTTACACTTGTTCTTAAAGAACTGGCCTCCAGGGTGAAGGGAATGGTCTTTAAAGGAGGGACCTCGCTTACAAAGTGCTATCAGATTCTGGAGCGTTTTTCGGAGGATATTGATATTTCTTATGCGGCATCAGACGGCATTCCTGGCGAAAGCCGCAAGCGTCAGTTAAAAAAGGCGGTGGTTTCTTCCGTAGAATCCCTTGGGTTTTCTGTTACAAACCTTGAAGAAACCCGCAGCCGGCGTAGTTATAACTGTTACAAAGCCAGCTATCCCAGCATTTATTCCCCGCTTTTGGAATTAAAGCCAGAACTGGTTATTGAGACCTATATTGCCCTCCTGCCGTTTCCAACAGTAAATCGGATTGCCGACAACTATATTTATCGTTTTCTGAAAATGGCAGGACAGGAAGAACTGGCAGAAGAATTTGACCTTATGCCTTTTGAAATCACAACCCAGGCGATTGAGCGGACTCTTATTGATAAAGTTTTTGCCCTCTGTGACTATTATCTGTCTGGCAAGGTAGAGCGGCATTCTCGACATTTATATGATATCTATAAGATCCTGGAATACACAACGCCAGATGTTTCATTGTCAGAGCTTGTTAAGGAAGTACGATGCCTGCGGGAACCTCTTCCGGTCTGTCCGTCTGCCCAAAAAGAGGTATGTATCAATGACCTTCTGACAGAAATTGTGGATAAGGAAATATACCGGAATGATTATGAAAGGATTACAGGCAGGATGTTGTTTACATATCTTCCTTACGAAACAATTATTGACGGGATAGGGGAAATTATCAGTAGAGGATATTTCAGAAACCTATAATGAAGCTATTTTGTTATAGATTAGATAGTATCAGGTTGAGTAAAAAGATGGTATTTAGGGAGAGCGGTATTATAGATGTATGATATGTCAACAGCATTTGATAAATTTTAATACAAATTTGTAAAACGGGATATAAATACCTACTGAATGTATCTTGACAAGATCTGTTTCACTGGATATAATGGGTTACATACCAAACGAATGATAGTTGAAAGGAGGATTGGCGTGGCACGAAATAAATATCCAGAAGTAACCGTTGAGAAGATATTGGAAGTATCACAGCGATTATTCCTGGAAAAAGGATACGACAATACAACTATTCAGGATATTGTAAATGAGCTTGGTGGACTGACTAAGGGAGCGATTTATCATCATTTCAAATCGAAAGAAGAAATTATTGACGCATTAGGGGAAAAACTCTTTTTTGATAATAACCCGTTTGTTACCGTACAAAAACAGAAGAACTTGAACGGTCTACAAAAAATGCGAGAAGTTATTAAGCTAAACCATGTAGATATTGATAGGACAGAGCTTGGCAAGCAAAGTATTCCTCTTTTGAAAAATCCCCGATTATTAGCAGAACTGGCTGACACAAACAGAAAATTGATTGCCCCTCTTTGGTTGCAGCTTATTCAAGAGGGAATAGAGGACAGCTCTATACAGACCGAATATGCAAAAGAACTTTCTGAACTTTTGCCGTTACTTACAAACTTTTGGTTAATTCCCTCTGTCTATCCTGCGACACCGGAAGAACTGATTTCAAAGTTTGCATTTATCAAATACCTTTTGGATAGTATAAAACTTCCAATTATTGACGATGAAATTTTTGATACACTGCAAGACTACCTTGAACATCTAAACGAGGGCAAATAAATAAAATTGCCTTGAAAAAGGCAGTTTTATTTTTAAGCATATACATTCATTCGTAAGGTATTATTTTTTAAGCATATACATACCGCTTAAATGTATGAAAGGAGATTATAATGTCTAACTTAGACCAAAAAATCGAAAACGTAGCAAACAAAATTGAAGTCACCGCAAATAAGGCATGGAAAAAACGTTCATTCCGCTTTGTATCTAAGTCTGTATCTGCTGCGGCAGAAATTGGACTGTTGATAGGAGCTGCACACTTATCTGAAAAAGGCTATAAATTAGCCGCCACCTGTCTGTTTGGTTTGGGTGCAGCAGGACTTGTCTGCGATTTGTTTGTGAACAATGATCTCTCGGAATTCTGATTGATCC